>JAHIPE010000032.1 GCA_018894655.1 Actinomycetota bacterium | reverse complement strand
TTGCATTCGAACGTCGATGCATCCGCACCTGCCGCGTTCCGCTCCCTCGCGGTACTCACGGAGTACAGCTCGGTCGCGCGCCTTGCATGAGCGGCGCCTCGGCGCTCTCGATACGACACCGTATTTATGGAACGGGGCACTAATGCCCGGCATAGTGCGCGCTCGGGTGGTAGTCAGTGGGAGGGTCCAGGGGGTGTTCTTCAGGGCGGACACCCGTGAGAAGGCGCTGTCGCTGGGGCTCGCGGGATGGGTCAGGAACCTCCCCGGCGGGGAGGTCGAAGCAGTTTTTGAAGGCGAACGGGCGGCGGTCGAACGGGCGGTTGGATGGTGCCGCCAGGGACCTCCGCACGCTGTTATCGAATCGGTGGATATCCGCTGGGAGGAACCGGCCGGGGATAGAGGTTTCAAGGTTCGCTACGTGTAAGTAATATCAAGAATGTGTTGCCGGAAGAGAGGTGGTCCTGCAAAGGAATAACACGGAATATAGGCGAATGATAGAGGTAAGGAAAATAAGAGGCAACGTAGAGTCGGTCATAGGCCGCATGAGGTTGGCTTCAATCAGGGTTGGCAGGAACCCTGATCATGCGAGGTTGTTGCTGGCGGTCAAGAACAGGCAGCCGGGCCAGATAGAGGAAGCACTGAGCGCCGGTGTGAGATTGGTCGGCGAGAACAGGGTGCAGGAGATGCTGGCCAAGATGGAGGCGGTCGGTGGAGATGTTGAGTGGCATTTCATAGGCCATTTACAACGGAACAAGGTGAAACACGTTGTGGGCGCCGTGTCGTTGATACACTCTGTGGACAGCGGGAGACTGGCGCTGGAGGTCAGCAGGAGGGCGGAGCAGTTGGGGGTAGTACAACCGGTTCTCCTGCAGGTAAACGTGGCGGGAGAGGAGAGCAAGTACGGGCTCGAGCCTGAGGGTGTGGAGAGCATGCTCGAGAGCCTGGCCGATTGCGGGAGCATCGAGGTGCTGGGGCTTTCGACGATAGCGCCGTGGGTCTCGAATCCCGAGGAGGTCAGGTGGGTATTCAGGGACCTGAGGGAGCTCGGCAGGCGTCTCGAGGGAGCCGGAGCGGGGTTTCGTTGCCGTGAACTTTCGATGGGCATGACAGGAGATTTCGAGGTGGCCATCGAGGAGGGTTCAACGATAGTCAGGGTAGGAACCGCGGTATTCGGGCCGGTCGACTGAGTTGCGCCGGCCATCGATGTTTGAGCGTTGAATGTCCAGGCAAGGAGGTTGTTGTGATGCCCGGTCTTTGGGGCAGGGTCGCCGAGTGGCTTGGCCTGAAGGAGCCAGACGAGTTCGGCGAGATGAGGGCCCGTGAAGAAGCGGTTGATGAGATATCGGAAAAGGTACCCCGCAGGCGCGGCGGGGCGGATAGCAGGATACTCCAGCCAGTGCCGGAGGTGACTGCCCGCGTACACGTCATTGAGCCCAAGAGCTTCAACGATGCAGAGCAGATAGGCGGGAAGTTCAAGAACGATACTCCGGTGATCGTTAACCTTCAGAGTATAGACCGCGACCTTGCCAAGAGGCTTATAGACTTCGTAAGCGGGCTCACTTATGGCCTGGACGGAGGTATCCAGCGCGTTGCCGAGATGGTGTTCCTGCTCACGCCGTCTGATGTGGAGGTATCCGCCGAAGACCGGAAGTGGATGCGCGAGAAGGGGTTCTTCAACCAGTTCTAATAACCGGGGTGTGAATTGTACGAGGTGTCCTTGATCGGAGCCGGCAACATGGGTGAGGCGATGCTCAAGGGTTGGCTGGGGTCCGGCACGCTCAAGCCCGAGGATGTAGTCGTCAGAGACCGCGTACCAGCCAGGGGAGAGTTGCTATCAGGCCGCTACGGTGTTTCCTTGGCCGAAGATAACGCGGGTGCCGCCGGTGAATCAAAGATCGTGGTGCTCGCGGTCAAACCACAGGACAGCGGGGAAGTCCTGGACGAGATCTCCGGGGTTGACCTGGAAGGAAAGGTAATCCTATCTATCGTGGCCGGGTTGTCCCTTGGCTCCTTGAGGGCTGGTGTTGGGGGGGAGCCTTCCCTGGTCAGGGTAATGCCGAACATGGCCGCTTCGGCCGGCGCTGCGGTTTCCGCTTACACCGTTGATCCGGGCTCCCGGGGCCTGGACCGAGAACAGGTCCTCAGGTTGCTCGAGGCTATTGGAGAAATCGTAGAGGTGGAAGAGGAATGGATGGACCTTGTAACCGCGTTGAGCGGTAGCGGACCCGCCTACTTCTTTCTCCTGGTGGAGGCGCTTGAAATGGCCGGTGTTGACGGGGGGCTACCCCGTGATACGGCCAGAATGCTCGCCAGGGAAACGCTGTGGGGGGCCGCCAGGGTCCTTAAGGAATCCGGACGTGAAGCAGGCGATCTTCGAGAATCGGTTTCATCGCCGGGCGGCACGACCGTAGCCGCCCTGGGCAAGCTGGAGGATGCTGGTTTTGTCGAAGCAGTAGGGGACGCGGTATGCGCCGCTCGCTCTCGGGCGGGGGAGTTGACCAGGTAAGCATTCGAGCAATGGAGGTTGGGGCTGATGGCATTGACTCCGCTGGATATCCATCACAAGGAGTTCAAGACCGCCCGGTTCGGGGGATACAACGAGGAAGAGGTCGATTCGTTCCTCGACCAGGTAGCCGATGAGTTCGAGAGGCTCATCCAGGAGAACGTTGACCTCAAGCAGCAGATAGAGCACTCCAAGAAGAGGTTATCCGAGTTCGAGGAGATGCAGACATCCCTGCAGAGCGCCTTGCTGGCGGCGACCAAGTCCGCCGAGGCGGTGAGGGACCAGGCCAGGCAGGAATCAGAGGCAATAGTGAGCCAGGCCCGGGAGGGAGCCGATTCCATGGTCAGTGGCGCTCAGGAGCAGGCCAAGCAACTGATTCTGCGCGCAGAGGGCGAAAGGCAGAAGCTCGAAAGGAGCCTGACACGGCTGAAGGAGATAAGACGGAGCTACATCTTGTCGATTCGTGATCTCGCCGACGCGCATCTGGTGCAGGTCTCGGAGATCGAATCGGAGAAAGATGAGCATGTTATAGAGGAACCCCCTGAGCCCGACCTGCAAGAGATAGCCGAGGCCAAGGCGCCTCCCCCGATCGAGAAGCCTCCGGCCGAGATGCCACCGGTTGTCAATCCCCCGGAGAGAGTAGCGCCAAAGGCAGTTCCCACAGAGCCGCCTGACAGCGAACCAACGGAGCCGCCGGTGAAAGCGGCCGTAAAACCGTTGAAAGAGGAGGAAGCAAAGACCACTGACGGGCCTCAGGCGGTTACGGAAGATAGCACGGGGTCAGGTGCGTCCGCTCCAAAGGCGAAGCAGGAGAAGATGGTGACAGCGCCGCCGGTGGCGGAGAAGCCTCCGGTGGCCAAGGCCTCCACGGGAACTAGCGATAATTCCTCTGTAAAGAAGGGTGCCAAAGCGGTTTCGGTCAAGCAGGAGTCGGAGGCTGACTCCCCACAGAGTTCGAAACTGGTTGAAGAGGTACTGTCTATAGATGGAGATGAGGATGTCTTCGGGGAGTTCGCCGAAGATGGAAACGGTGAAGGCCGTGGAAGTGCCGGTAGTAAGAACCGCAAGGAAAAGCGGGACAAGCACTTCTTCTGGGAGTAGGACGGTGTAATCTTCACGCCCCGGGGTCGACCTGGTTTAGGACGGTTTATACAAGGTCTACGTTTCCAGCTCGTAGTTGCTTGTATTGGTTGGCGGTTGGTGTTAAAATTGAACTGTAATGAACGACAAGCCTGAGTCGCCGGTAAGGTTATTCACAGGGATAGCGTTGAACGATTCCGCGCGAGGTCACGTTGTGGGGATAGTGAAGAGACTCTCGGGGGAGTTGCCCGGTGTTCGCTGGGTCCCGGAAGAAAACCTGCACGTAACGCTCAAGTTCCTGGGTCAGTGTGATCCATCTATTGTGGATGAGCTTTCCTTGATGTTGCGAGAGGCCGCGCGATTCCTGCCGCTGCGGCTTGAGATAGGCTGTGTGGGAGCGTTTCCCTCCACCGGTTCAGCCCGGGTGTTATGGGTGGGCGCCGGCGATCAAGAGGGACGAGCACGCGAGGTCTACCGAGCCCTTGACAAGGCGGCGGTGAAGCACGGCATTGCACGTGAGAAGCGCAGGTACACACCGCACGTTACCGTTGGGCGATCGCGGAAGAAACCGGTATCAATTCCGGTGGAATTCGTTGAGCGGTTCCGTGACACGGTGACACTTGACGTGAATCACATAGTGCTGTTCAGAAGCGAACCGGGGAGCACCGACGCGGAGTATACCGTGGTGGAGAAGATGCCGCCTTTAAGATGAAACATCCGGCCTTGACAGTAGGTGCCGGCGGGCGTTGTGAAGATAAGATAACCGAGAGTCTGACAATGGGAGAACGACGAGAGGGTGAGAGGTTTGGATAAGGATAAATCGCTCGAGATGGCACTCATGCAGATTGAGCGGCAGTTCGGCCGCGGCTCGATAATGAAGCTCGGCGCGGAGGCAGACCGCATGGCGGTCGATGTCATTCCCACCGGCTCGCTGGCGCTGGACATCGCACTGGGAGTGGGCGGGGTACCCAGGGGCAGGGTGATCGAGATATTCGGCCCTGAGTCAAGCGGCAAGACGACGGTTGCGCTTCATATCCTGGCGGAGGCTCAGAAGAAAGGTGGCGTGGGGGCGTTCATTGACGTGGAGAACGCGCTGGACCCACAGTACTCGAAGAGGATCGGGGTAGATATCGACGAGTTGCTTATAAGCCAGCCGGACACCGGCGAGCAGGCCCTGGAGATAGCCGAACTCCTGATACGCAGCGCGGCGGTTGACGTGGTGGTCATAGACTCCGTTGCCGCGTTGGTCCCCAGGGTGGAGATCGAGGGGGACATCGGCGATACTCACGTAGGGCTCCAGGCGCGCCTGATGTCGCAGGCGCTTCGCAAGCTGTCCAACGCCATAAGCCGATCCCGGACCGTCATGATATTCATCAACCAGTTGAGGGAGAAGATTGGCGTCATGTTCGGCAACCCGGAGGTTACCCCTGGCGGCAGGGCACTGAAGTTCTACTCAACCGTAAGGATAGACCTGCGAAAGATAGAATCCCTCAAGAAAGGTAACGACATGATAGGCAACCGCGTCAGGGCGAGGGTGGTGAAGAACAAGGTCGCGCCACCGTTTCGAAACGCCGAGTTCGACATCATGTACGGCGAGGGGATATCCATCGAAGGGGATATACTCGACCTTGGTGTCGCCAACGGCGTCATCAATAAAAGCGGCGCGTGGTACATGTACGAGGAGGACCAGTTGGGCCAGGGGCGTGAGAACGCAAAGGCATTCCTTGCCGAGCATGCCGAGATGTCCAGGTGCGTTGAGGGGATAATCAGGGAGAAGTCAGGGCTTTCGAAAGCAGGGGACACCGAGGGTGAATCCCGGGAGGGCGGCAGCGCCGGAGAGCCGAAACCTGAAGGTGAGAAGAAGCGCGAGGGGAAGGGCGGCGCCCAGAAGAAGTAGCACGAGGTCTCCAGCATCGATGACGAAGCGCTGAAAAGAGCATTAAGGTTTATCGATTACAGGCCACGGTCCGCCGGAGAAACCCGTAGTAGGTTGCGCAGGTGGGGTTACCACAGCGATGTGGTTGACGAGGTTGTAGTTTACCTCCAGTCAAAAGGGCTGATCGACGACGCGGTGTTCGCAACTCTGCTCGTCGAGGAGATGCTGCGCAAGGGTTACGGTTGCCGCCGCGTACGCGACGGGCTGGTCAAGAAGAAACTGGAGATGGAACTGATAAAAGAGGTGATGGCCGGGTACCCTTATCACCGGGAGGTAGAAAGGGCCGGAGAGGTCGCGGCGTTAAGGGTTTCGCGGATGCCCGGCGACGAACCGGTTACAAGACGGGTCAAGATAAAGCGGTACTTGATAAGGCAGGGGTACTCGCCGGAAGTGGCGGACGAGGTGTGTCGCTCGGATATCATTGACACTCAAACGGGGCCAGAATACAATTAGAACAGGTTAGAGTTGCGTTAGGATATCAATTACTTGCTAAATAAGGCGAATTTGACGTTAGTAGCTAAAAAGGCGAGAGGTAATTCGAACCGGAGCGTTTGAGTAGCTTGCGGTAAGAGTCGAGTATATTGGTATTCTTGCGCCGAGCATTGCTCGGCGTATTTTCATAGAGAGGGGGCGATTGGAATGAAATACGTTATTGTCGGAATCGGCGCGATAACCGCGGGGTTTGTTATTGGATTCCTCGTTCGAAAGTACCTCGGAGAATCACGGGTCGCGGCTGCTGAAGCAACGGCCAAGCAACTGGTTACCGACGCCAAGAGGGAGTCGCAGAACCTGAAGCGTGAAGCTCAACTTGAGGCAAAGGACAAGATCCATACCATGCGGGCTGAAGCGGAGAGTGACCTCAAGAGCAGGCGCAGTGACTTGCAGAAGATGGAGCGCAGGTTGAACAAGCGCGAGGAGAGCCTGGAGGCACAGGAGGGAGACGCCAAGAAGCGGAAGAAAAGTATATCCTCAAGGGAGGAGCACCTGAAGTCTCAGGAGTCCAAGCTTGCAAGGGCCGCCTCGGAGCAAAAGCACCTGGTGGAGAAAGTCGCGAGGATGTCTACCCAGGAAGCGAAGGAGCACCTGCTTGCGAGCGTGAGAAACGATGTCAGGGGCGAGTGCGCCCTATTTGTCAAGGAAGAGGAGTCCAGGGCACGTGAGGAGGCCGACAAGAGGGCGAGGAAGATCGTTTCGCTTGCAATCCAGAGGTGCGCCTCGGACCACGTGGCGGAAACAACAGTATCTGTCGTCATGCTGCCCAATGACGAGATGAAGGGCAGGATAATAGGGCGTGAAGGTAGGAATATCCGCACCTTCGAGAACCTGACAGGTATAAACCTGATAATAGACGATACGCCCGAGGCGGTCATACTGTCGAGCTTCGACCCTATCCGGCGCGAGATTGCCAGGATATCCCTGGAGAAGCTGATAAATGACGGCAGGATACAGCCTGCGCGGATCGAGGAGATGTACGAGAAGGCCAAGGCGGAGGTGGAGAACGAGATCAGGGAGGCCGGTGAAGAGGCGGTTTTCGAGGTGGTGATACACAACCTGAACAAGGAGTTGGTACGGGCGCTGGGAAGGTTGAAGTACAGGACCTCTTACGGCCAGAACGTCCTGATGCACTCCCTGGAGGTCGCGCACCTTGCCGGGATCATGGCTTCAGAGCTTGGGCTGGACCCGCGCGTCCCCAAGCGCGCCGGGCTACTTCACGATATCGGAAAAGCCATAGACCACGAGGTGGAAGGATCACACGCCCTTATCGGCGCCGACCTGGCGAAAAGGCTCGGGGAGAGCAAGATCATATGCCAGGCTATTGAGGCCCACCACGGTGAGGTCGATGTAAAGACCATCGAGGACGTGCTCATACAGGCCGCCGACGCCATCTCCGCCGCCAGGCCGGGGGCCAGGCGAGAGACGTTAGATAGTTACATAAAGAGGCTGGAGAGGCTGGAGACCCTGGCGGATTCGTTTGACGGTGTAGAGAGGTCTTACGCCATGCAGGCGGGCCGCGAGATACGGATAGTAGTGCAGGCGGATTCGGTCGATGACCTGATGAGCGCAACGCTGGCGCGAGATATTGCCAAGGAGATCGAGGATCAACTGGACTATCCCGGCCAGATAAAGATAACGGTCATCCGAGAAACCCGGGTCGTCGAGTATGCCAAGTAGTGAGGGGGCACGCGGGCTTCACTCCCGGGGGCCTTCCGGCTCGCCGACGGGACTCGAGTAAACGATGACGAGCTATGAGCAAAACCCTCCCGGGGAAAACGAGTTAGTCGATTTCGTCTCCAGTATCACCGACCAGGCACGCCTGCGAATCGAAGAGAAACTGCCCCACGGTTTCGTCCGTCTAAAGGTTGCGGAGGCGGAGAGGCGCCAGGCCCAGCATGATATCCGCTATGTGGAAGACATAGTAACAGAGCTGGTCAGGAACTCCCGTGACGCCGGAGCGAGGATAGTGCTGGTCGGGTTTCAGAAAGAGCAGGGGCGTAACCGCAGGATAACCGTCCTTGACGACGGGTGCGGTATACCGGATGATATGCACCGGCTCATCTTCGAACCCCGGGTCACCTCCAAGAGCGAGGATTTCTCCGTAGACCGGTACGGTGTGCACGGCCGGGGTATGGCGCTTTTCTCCATCGAGTCGCGAGCGAGAGACGCCCGGGTGCAAACGTCTGTCCCGGGCCTGGGAACAGCGATTATACTCTCGGTTGATACCAGGGCCGTACCCGAGCGCTCGGATCAGGCTACGATCCCCGGGCTCGAGGTCATTGACGGCAAAGAGGATGTTGGATCGGGGCCACACAACGTTCCAAGGGCGCTCCTGGAGATGTCGGTGGATTCCCCGGAGATGAGTTTCTACCTGGGATCATTTGCCGAAGTGATAGCTACGTTAAGAGGGCTTGCGGGGAAGAGTGAGGGGGAGGAGGGCGTGATCTGGCAAGGTCTCTCGGGTGTGAACGACGCCAGGCAACTGATAGACCTGTCCCAATCGCTGGGGCTGCCGGTATCGGAAAGAAACGCCTACCGGGTACTGGGCGGGGAGATAGCGCCGCTGGTGACCGTGTACCGGATGGCCGAGAAGAAGCAGGCCGTTGCCGGTGAAGCCGAAAAGTCCAGGCCGTCATCGGCGTACGGCCGCGGCACCCTGAAGCGTAATCCCCTGCGGAGGATCCCCCGGGAGGACCTGGCTGAGATCGGAAGCGAGGCTACCAGGTCTGTCGAGAGCATCATAGGCAGGTATTACCTGAAAGCCGCAGGCACCCCCCACGTGAAGAGAGGGCGGGGCAAGCTCATCATATCGATCTACGTCAGTGGGGAAGATGGTGATGACTGATGATGTCTAGATCCCGCCCGGGGCCGAGAACGGTGATTCTCATTACCGTGTCGCTCCTGGCGCTGCTCCTGGTGGCGGGGGTTACCGCCTTCTTCTGGCACAGGTCGCGGTCGAACGCGAGGCGTGCGGAAGAGTACCAGCAAGCGGTAGCCGGCGACTGGGACAAGTTAGCCCGGCAGTCGGAGAGCGTTGACGCGGCTCTTACCCGCGTAGATTCCCCCGACGACCTGGGAAACGTGGCAGTAGCCGCGGGCGCAATGAGGGAAGAACTCCAGAGGGTTATCGCCGCGCGCGAGAAAAACCCGCCGCCGTCAGGTGAGCGGGACCTGGAGAGAGCGGAAACGGAGTGCTTGACGTCACTGGACAGCTTCCTGGAGATGGTCGAGGAGCTTGCGGGAAGCGGGAATGAGCAGGATATCGTAGGTGGCCGGGCACTGCTGGAAAGCCGTGCCGCGCAGGCACTCTCCAACGTAAACGACTTCATTTTCAAGGCCAAGTTCATCATAGCCGGGATCTCCGGTACCTTCTTCCAGGCGGGGCTCCTGGAGAACGCGTACAGGCCGCCCGAGTGGCAAAGTGGTAATGAAGAGCTCGTATACCAGATTGTCAGCACGTTCATGGACGCGGATATAAAGCAGTTCAACCCCGACGTGCTGTGGTCACTTGCTTCCAGCAAGCGGATCGTGGGCCTGGGGTTGATGGGGGTGACCAGGGAGAATTTTGCCGGCGGTTGGAGGAAAGCCTGGGGCGAGAAGCATCCGGTGGACTTCTATGTCAGCAGGCGCGATATTACCTTCACCGATCCCAACACCGTGGAGGTAAAGGTGATTGTGTACCTGGAGCGCGGCGCCCCGTGGATAGATACCGTCCGCCTGGTGAAGGAAGCGGACGGGTGGAAGGTAGAGGGATACACATTTGTAGGTTGGGGATAGTGTCCCGCGTTTGTCGTAAGCCGTGGCGATGTTCTAGAATGTAGTGATTAATCACGAGGCCTCCGGCCAGGGCGGGCATCGGCCGGCCGGAATATCATAGATCGAGTGACCGGTTGCAAGGGGGAAGGAATAGATGGCACTCAAGGTACTTCAGATAGTAGGAGCGGCCGCGGTTGTCATACTGGTGCTGCTACTGATCCCGATTCTGCTGAGGCTTCGCAGGACCGTTGACGAGGTTGGGGAGATTGTATCCGACAGCCGTCCTCAGGCAGTGACGCTACTCAAGAAGGCCCAGGGGACCCTGGACAGTGTAAACCGCGAACTGGAGAGTATCGAGGAGGTTACCGAGGAAACACACGTACTAATGGAGAAGGCGAGTGAGGCCTCCACCGCGGTTGAGAAGGCGGTCAAGTCACCTCTCACACGGGTTGGTTTGATAACCGCCGGCGTTGCGGCAGCGGGTTTTGCCGCAAAAAGGCGATTGTCCAGGGACCTCTCCGGCAAAAGATAATGACTGACCGGGCTTCCCAGGCATCCGCTTCCTACTATATACGCACGTTTGGCTGCCAGATGAACATGCACGATTCCGAGCACCTGGCCGGTGTTCTGGAACTATCCGGGTACACAGGGGCCGCGGACATCGTGCAAGCCGATATCGTAATCTACAACACCTGCATGGTCAGGCAGAGCGCCGAGGACAAGGCCTGGGGTCAAATTGAAGCTCTTTCCTCCCTGAATGGGTCGGCCCTTCTTGCTGTTTGCGGCTGCATGGCTGAGCGTTACGGGGTCGATATAATGAGTCGTTGCCCTGGGGTTGACCTCGTGTTCGGCCTTCACTCCATAGCCCGGCTTGCCGAGATGCTGGAGAAAAGCAGCAGGGCCAGGCTCTGCGACCTCGGGAACATAAACCGTGCCTCCATCGACGAACTGCCGTCAAAGCGGGCAAACCCGTCTGCCGCCTGGGTGCCGGTAAGCCACGGTTGTGATAGATTCTGCTCCTACTGCGTCGTCCCCCTGGTCAGGGGAAGGGAGAGGAGTCGGCCCCCCGGCGAGGTTACTGAAGAGGTCCAAAGACTGGCCTCGGCGGGTGTGTTCGAGATCACGTTACTGGGTCAGAACGTCAATTCCTACGGCCGGGGGCTTGACGGGACATCCTTTGCCGGTCTCCTGGAATCGGTGGCTTGTGTGCCGGGTATCCGGCGGGTCAAGTTCGAGACATCGCACCCCGGCGACCTGTCCGACTCGATACTCGTGGCCATGTCCGGGAGGGCGGAGGTGTGCGAGTACTTGCACCTGCCGGTCCAATCGGGATCGAACGATGTTCTCAGTGCAATGGGACGAGGTTACGATCGGGATTATTACCTCCAGCGTGTTGAACGCGCACGAGAGCTGGTGCCCGGTGTCGTGATATCAACAGATATAATGGTCGGGTTCCCCGGTGAAACCGACGGGGACTTCCAGGGCACGATGGACCTCGTAAGGGCGGTCGGATTTGATGCCGCCTTCATGTTCATGTACTCTCGCCGCGAGGGCACCGCCGCCGCGTCGATAGGGAACGAGGTGCCACAGGTGGTTAAGGCGGAGCGGTTAAAGGCCCTGAGCCGCTTGCAGGCCCGATTCACCAGGAAATCGCTGGTGAACCTCGTCGGTAGCACAGTGGAGCTACTGGTGGAAGGCGTCGCGAGGAGTGGTGAGTACGTGGTGGGAAGAACACGCGGGCACCAGGTGGTGCTGCTGCCATCGTTCGAGGCGCCGTTGTACTCACTGGTTGAAGCGTATGTACCCGGCGCCGGCAGTCACGCCGCCAGGGGACGGGTGAAGAAAGTGATTCGGGAACCGCCTGACTGAGTGGTTGTTACAAGGAAGAAGCAGTAATGGATTTGTTTACCGGTAGGAGCGCGTTGATAATCGTGGATATGATAAACGATTTCGTGGAGCCCGATGGCGCTCTACCCGTACCCGCGGCAAGGGAGATAGTGCCGTATATAGCCTCCCTGGCAAGAGAGGCACGAGAGCGGGGGGTTACCGTGATATACGCGGATGATACCCACGATCCTGACGACAAGGAGTTTGAGGATTGGCCCGTCCACGCGGTTGAGGGAACCGAGGGCGCTCGTGTGGTCAAGGAGCTCGAGCCACATGAAGGGGACCACGTAGTTCCATGTAAGAGCTACTCCGGTTTCTTCCAGACCAACCTGCACGAACTCCTGACAAGACTTGGCGTAGATAATGTCGTAATCACTGGAACGGTTACAAATATCTGTGTATACGCTACCTGCCTGGACGCTTACATGAGAGGGTACAGGATAACAGTTCCCAGGAAGGGCGTTGCGGGATTGAATGAAGAGGACCACACCTTCGCCTTGAGGCAGATCGAGCAGGTCCTCTTCGGAGAAGTGCTGTAGAAGAGGCCGGGGAGGAATAGCCGTGAGTTTTCAGATCGCGTCAGATGACAGCATCAAGCAAGGTCGGATCACCGATGTCTACTTCGAGCGCGTAAACAAGGCGCTCGAGGGCCGGGGGATCAACCCGCAGGTGTCGATGGAGGTGCGGGCGTCGTCCCTGCCCGGTGATTGGCAGTGGGCCGTATTCGCCGGCTTGGAGGAGGTGCTCGAGCTTGCTCAAGGCCTCCCGGTGTCGATCAGGGCCCTGGACGAAGGTGAGATCTTCGAGGCGGGCGAACCGGTCCTTTCGATATCCGGCAACTACCTCGATTTCGGCGTCTACGAGACGGCTATACTGGGGCTGATATGCCAGGCGTCGGGGATAGCCACTAACGCGGCGCGCTGCAAGCACGCCGCCGGAGAGCGGATGGTCATCAGCTTCGGGGCTCGAAGGATGCACCCCGCACTGGCCCCGATGATAGAACGAAACGCGTTCGTGGGCGGTTGCGACGGTGTCGCGGTAGTGGAAAGCGCCGTTCGAATAGGGGAGGAGCCGTCAGGGACCATGTCCCATACGTTGATTCTCTGCGCAGGTGACGAGAGAGTTGCTTTCGAGGCGTTCGATGAGTCCATGGAACCCGGCGTCAAGAGGGTCGCCCTGGTTGACACCTTCCAGGACGAAAAGTTCGGAGCCCTCTTCGCCGCCGAGGTGCTGGGGGAGAAACTGTTCGCGGTCAGGCTCGACACGCCGGGTTCGCGGCGGGGTGACTTTCTACAGATCATGGAGGAGGTGCGCTGGGAGCTGGATATCCGCGGGTTTGAGGATGTGAAGCTATTCGTCTCCGGCGGCATCGACGAGTACAAGATCCTGGCCTACAACAGTTGCGCCGACGCCTACGGAGTCGGCACTCATATCAGCAACTCCCCGGTTGTGAACTATTCCATGGACATCGTGGAGATAGAGGGCGTTCCTATGGCCAAGAGGGGTAAAAAATCCGGACTAAAGCAACTGTGGTCGTGCCCCTCCTGTGGCGCCCGAAGGCAAACGCTGGCCTCCAGTGAGAAACTGGAATGCCCGGCCTGCGCGGTGGGGATGAAAGCCCTTCTTGCGGAAAAGTACGCGCGCGGCAAGAGGCTCTCTGGTGACCCTGCGCCACGGCAGATAAGGTCACGTGTTCTCGAGAGGCTGGGCACGGTCCGGCTATGAGATCGGGGGCAGGACACGTGATTAGGCGGTGGCGATTCATCGTCGATTACGGGCGGCGGGGATGTTCCAACATGGCCCGTGACGAGGCACTCGCGGTAAGTGCCGGAAACGGCGCCCCCCCCGCGCTCCGAGTGTACCGGTTCGAGCCCCCCGCGATAAGCATCGGCAGGTTCCAAGAGCTTGACCGTGGGATCAACCTGGACACCTGTCGCGCGGAAGGTATCGAGTTGGTCAGGAGGCCGACCGGAGGGCTTGCCATACTCCACGCCGATGACTTTACCTACAGCGTCACCCTGCCCCGGGGCGGTAGCGGATTATCGGCAAAAGAGAGGTGTTTCTCCGTTGTGGCAAAGGGAATACTGGAGTCGCTGCGAGTGCTCGGGGTATCCGCCAGGCTGTCCAGGCACGGTGATTTGCGGGAAAGCGCTTCCGTATGGTGTCTCGAGAGCGCGTTCGGGGTTGACCTCGAGCTTGGTGGGAGAAAGATCTGCGGAAGCGCCCTGAGGATGTTTCCCGGTGCGATACTCCAGCACGGCACTCTTTTTCTAAGCGAAAACCGTCGCTTCCTCGACAGTATAACCGTAGGGGCGGGTTCCGGGCTGACCACCGGGCCGTCGTTTGTTACGCTTGCCGAAGCGTGCGGGAGAGAGGTCCCCTGGGAGGCGGTTCAGAGCGCGTTCGGGACGGGGTTTGCCGATGCCCTGGGGGTAAGGCTGGAGGCCGGCTCCTTGAGCGAAGAGGAGGAGGCTCTGGCACAACGCCTGACCGAGGAAAAGTACGCCAGCGAGGAGTGGACCGGCGGTGGGGGAGAGGATTCAGGGCGCCCGGCTTTGTGATATCATGTAACTGCACGGTATACCTGGGGAGGGTAAGATGACTGATAAAGAAGTGGAGAGAAACGTACGGTCTTCAACCCGGGAAGGAATCAGGACGCCGACCGAGCGCCATGTGCAAGGCATTGGGGAGAAGCACGCCGTCTCGTTCGGTGAGAAGTCACAGGCCAGCAAGACCAAGGAGAGCTTGCTGGAGAAGTTCCGAAAGAGAGAGCGCAAGAGAAAAGGGGAGAGCTGGAAGAGACAAGCCGGGGAAGACAGTGGTGAGTGAAGAGGATAGGCCGGAGGGTGGCGTTTCTCCCGGCAGGATAATCATGGAGATAGGAGAGCTGTCGTCAAAGCAGAGGAATGCGGTTCTGGGGCTTGTGAAGGATACGGGGTTCACGCCGGAGGAGATAAGGGAAGTTGTTGTCCTATTACCCAGGCACGATGACGAAGGTGCTACCGGGAAAACGGCACTCTAGGGGTTGGTATTATGTTCTGTCCCGCGTGTGGCAAGAATAGTCCTGAAGACAGCGCGTACTGCTCGCAGTGTGGGGCGTATCTGGTAGCAAGAGAACACCAAGGTGACACCACAATCACGCTGACCCCCGTGGAAGCGGACATGGAGCAGGAGGAGGACATACAGATTCCCGATGATGAGTTGTCCGCCGGTGCGGCGATGCTCGTGGTCAAGAGGGGCCCTCGCGCCGGAACACGTTTTGTTTTGACCAGGGACGTAACCAACACCGGCCGCCACCCGGAAAGCGATATCTTCTTGGACGATATTACGGTGTCACGCCGGCACGCGGAGATTCACAGAAGCGGTCGAGCATTCCGAATCATGGACATGAAAAGCCTGAATGGGACGTACGTCAATAAATTGAGAGTTGAGGAAGCGGACCTGGCAGGTGGCGACGAGATACAGATCGGCAAGTTCAGGCTTATCTTTTTTTGCAAATGATAGGCAAACTGTTGACAACCGGCCCCTTTTTCGCGCATATTAATTCTTAAGGTTAGACTATACGTTAAGAGTTTGAGGCGATATCAGTTTGGTAGATCAAAAGAAGTACGGAATAGGCGAAGTGCAGGAGCTCCTTAGAGAGGAGTTTCCCGATATCACCATAAGCAAGATACGGTTCCTCGAGAAGGAAGGCCTGGTATCTCCGGAGAGAACCCAGAGTGGCTACCGCAAGTTCACAAAGGTGAACATCAAGCAGTTGAGCTATGTACTTCGACTTCAGCGTGAGGAGTACCTACCGCTCTCAGTTATAAAGCGAAAGATACAGGACCTGGAGTCCGGAAAGGTCAGAGCGGGAGACCTGACCGTAATGGCCGGATACGGCGGTGAACCGGCGCTCGAGGGTGAGGTACCGGTTTCAGTGGACCTGGCGCCGTCCAAGCTGGGGCTGTCACCCGAGACCGTGAATGAGCTGGTCGACTTTGATATCGTCAAGGTAAGCAACGGGCCGGAAGGGAAGTACTTTGCTCCGGGGGACATGAAGGTCCTGGGCATCGCACGGGAGTTCTCTCGCTATGGTGTGGAGCCGAGGAACATGCGCATGTTTATCCAGTTTGTGGGGCGCGAGGCGGCGCTCATCGAGCAGATAATCAGGCCGCAGCTCCAGCGGAAGGACCCCAACACAAAACGCAATGCCATCAAGGACATGGAGAACCTGATGTCCCTTTCCCAGATGTTCACCCAGGCTCTGCTTCACCGGGCGTTGTCCCGGTACTTGCCACGACCCGCGCAACTCGATATGCCGGACGACGAGCCTCTGGAGCGGGAGACTCAACCCATGGCCCAACCCGAGGGAGGAGAGGGCACTCCCGCCCCGGAAGTACCGGGAGGCGCCGCCCCGGGCCGGGAGATGTTTCCCGAGTAGTATAGATTTTTTCTATCCTATATAATACCCGGTGCCCGGTAACGCCTTTCATGTTCACGGAAGCGAGCGTGTGAAGGATAAGATGACCGATAGTGGTTTATCCGACAAACAAATAGGGAACACGGCGGACCCGGCTGGCGAGCTTGTAGCCATGGGAGGGGTTTTGCCTTGATTTGATTTCGGGAACGGGTGTATTGAAACCCCCTTCCTGGGGGTTTTTTCACGCCCTGAAACGGGGGCATGACGTGCCGTACTTGAGCCTCATGCTGGGAAAAAGAATAAGTGATACGAACGGCAGAACGGTAGGCCGCCTGGAGGATGTCGTTGTCGCCGCCGGCGCCAGGTTTCCGCTTGTCCGGGGGCTTGTGGCCCGGTCAGGGCGCGGCAGGAACAGGCGGCGTTTCTTTATCCCCTGGCCCGACGTAGAGGGTTGGAGCCGGGAAGAATTCGTGGCAAACCAGGTTGATGAAACCAGGGAGGCCGAGCCCGGAGATATCCTCCTTGCCAGGGACCTGCTGGATAAACAGATAGTGGACATGGACGGCTACAAGATAGTCCGGGTCAGCGACATTCGCATGGCAAGGGCGGGGGATGAACTACGCGTGCTGGGGGCGGACGTGGGGGTACTGTCTATCCTGCGAAGGCTGGCGCCGGGGCGGGTGATCGACCGGATGTTCGGGTTCTACGATGGGGTCTTGAGCGAAAGGATCGTCCCCTGGAACCTCATATCCCCGGTTGACCCGATTCCCTACGACGTACGGCTCAATATACCGTACCGCGAGTTCCTGGCGGTGCACCCCTCGGATATAGCGGACATCATCGAGCAACTGGATGTTGGTAAGCGAGCCAAGATCCTCGCGCTGTTGGACGACCCCAAGGCGGCCGAGGTGCTAACCCATATCCTGCCCGGGGTGCGCTCCTCGGTTGCCCGGGAGATGGGCGAACGGAGGCTCTCCGGCCTGCTGGAGATAATGCCACCGGACGAAGCGGCGGATATACTGGGGTCGCTGCCCCGGGAAAAGGCGGTGGTGCTGCTATCCCTGATGGGCATCGAAGAGGCCTCGGTAGTCACTATGCTACTCGGCTACGACCCCTTCACCGCCGGCGGCAGGATGACCACCGAGTTCGTTTCTATACCCAATAGCATGGTGGCGGACCAGACTGTCGAGTACCTCCGAGAGGTGGGGGTCGGAGCGGAGACAATATACTACATCTACGTGGTAGACGGCGACGGGCACCTCTCCGGGGTGCTCTCGCTCAGGGATCTCCTGCGCGCCGCCCCCGATGAGGTCGTGGGCGATATCATGCTACATGACGTGGTTACCGCCCAGGTCCGGGAGGACCAGGAGATAGTGGCCGAGAGGCTCTCGCACTACAACCTGCTGGCTATTCCGGTGGTAGACGATGAACACGTGCTACGGGGCATCGTCACCGTCGATGACGCGATCGACGTGATGCTCGAGGAGGCGTCCGAGGACATCTCCGAGCTTTCCGGGGTGCCGCTGGAGGACGAGATGACCGTCATGGGGGACGCGCTGGATACCCGTCGCTGGGCTGGCACAATGCTGACGTTCCTGGGGGGACTGCTTGGCACCGCGTTGTTCGGCGCCTTCAGGGACTCGTTCGCCGCCGCCCTTGCCCTGGTCTACTTCATTCCCCTCGCCCTGCGGGCCGCTCATGACGCTTCACTATGGTCGCTGGCGGTGGCTGTGCGCGACCTCGGAGACAAGGAGTACGAGATGTCACGGGCGGGGAAGATACTTCTCAGGGAGTATGTCTTCACCCTGGCCGCGGCCATCCTGGTGAGCGCCCTCAGCTTCCTTGCCGGCCTGGTCTGGACCGACTCGTACGGCACCGCGCTGGCGGGCGCGGCGGGCCTATTCGTGGGGGTTTCCCTGGCGGGAATGCTTGGGCTGGTCCTTCCGATGGCCCTGAGGCGCGCGAGGCCGGACCCCGCGGTAGGCCCCGGGCGCCTACTGGGGGTCACGGTAATGACGGTATCGATTGTCTCCTTTCTGGTGGTCAGCGGGCTGATAGTAAGGGCCTGGGGTTAGGGGCCTTTCCAGGTGGTGGTGAATTGCTGTGAAAGGTAAAAGGAGTATAAGACGGGAAGCGCTTATGTACGCCGCGGTGGCCGGCCCCGGCCTTGTCACCGCGCTGGCGGGCAACGGCGCGAGCGGGATAACCACTTACTCCGTGGTCGGCTCCAGGTTCGGCCTTTCCCTGGTCTGGGTGCTGGTGGCCTCCACTGTCAGCCTGGTGGTGTTCTTGGAGATGTCGGCGCGCATGGGAGTGGTGACCGGTAAAGGACTTGCCTCGCTCATCAGGGAGCGGTTCGGACTCCGCCTCACGTTCTTCGCAATGTCGGTCCTCCTGGTGGCCAACATAGCCACAACCGTGGCCGAGTTGGCCGGAATCGCCGCCAGCCTCGAGTTATTCGGATTGAGCAAGTACCTGACGGTTCCGGCCATCGCGGGATTCATATGGGTCCTGGTGACCAGGGGTTCCTTCAACAAGGTGGAGAAGGTGTTCCTTGGGATGTGCCTCATACAGGTCTGCTACCTGGTGTCAGGCTTCATGGCCAGGCCCGATTGGGCTCAGGTCGCTTTCAGCGTGGTGAAGCCGGAGATCAGCTTCGACACGACTTACCTGATCGCCGCCACCGCGATTGTCGGTACCACGGTGGCACCCTGGATGCCGTTTTTCGTCCAGGCGAACGTCGTGGACAAGGGTATCGGGATCAGCGATTACCGGTACCAACGCGCTGATGTGATCACCGGCACGGTCCTGGCTAACGCGATATCCCTGTTCATCATCATGTGTACCGCGTTCACCCTTTTTCCCCTGGGCCGGACTGTGGAGACCGCCAAGCAAGCCGCCTTGGCCCTGGCACCCCTGGCGGGCGCCAACGCTACCTGGCTGTTCGGCCTGGGTCTGTTCGGGGCCGCCGTGCTCTCGGCGAGCGTGATCCCCGTCTCTACATCCTACGCGATGTGCGAGGCGTTCGGTTGGGAAAGCGGCATAGGAAGAAAGCTCTCCATGGCTCCAATGTTCTTCGGCGTTTACACTTCCTCCATACTGCTTGGTGTGGTGGTGGTGTTGATTCCCGGTGTCTCGCTGATAGGAATAATCATGTTGACCCAGGTACTCAATGGTATACTTTTACCGGTTATCCTGGTTTTCATGCTCAAGATCGTCAATGACCCCGGGATAATGGGGGACCACGTCAACGGTCCGGTAATGAACGCTATTGCCTGGGTTACCGCTTGTGGTGTGATCGTCACGAGCCTGGTACTCCTTGTTACAGGATTATTCGCGATTTAAATGAAAAGAGTGTACAAGAATTACTACCAATCCCGGGATCTAGGTGCCCTTGCTTCCGGCTTCCCAGCGTTACTGGCGCGGAACTGGAGAAAGTTGCTGTTGGGCCTGGCTGCGGTCACGCTCATACTCTTCCTGGTCTCCTGCCTGTTCGTGCTGGCCGATTTCCACCTCTGGCCGGCGGTTGCGCAAGATATCAAGAGTATCGAGACCCCCGGCGGCTCCCCGCCGCCTGCTCCCGCGGTTCACGCGACGGCCGCCGTTCTCATAGACCAGGAAAGCGGCAGGGTCCTCTACGAGAAGAACGCTCACGACAGGTTGCCCATGGCGAGCACGACCAAGATGATGACCGCCCTGGTGGTCCGTGAGCAGCTGGACCTGGGCGACCAGGTCACCATCACCCCGGGGCCGGCGAGCGTCGGTGAGCAGGAGATATGGTTGAGCCCCGGCGAGGTCTTGACCGTTGAAGAACTTCTGTGGGCCTTGATGGTCCAGTCGGCTAACGACGCGGCGTCAGCGCTGGCGGAGTATGCCACCGGTGGTATCGAGTCGTTCGCCCGCCTGATGAATAAGAAAGCGCAGTCGATAGGGGCCGTTGATTCCCATTTCACGAACCCTCACGGGCTTGATGAACCGGAGCATTACTCCACCGCCTACGACCTGGCCTTGATCGGGAGGGAGGTCCTGGCGGACCCGGTGCTGTCTGAGATGGCCAGTTGTAAGCAGTACGACCTGCGGTGGCCGGGCCATCCCTACCCGCGGACGTGCCTGAACCATAACGAAATCCTGGGCAGGTACTCGGGGGCCACCGGGATCAAGACCGGGTACACCGCCAACGCCGGCAAGTGCCTGGTCGCCTCCGCCACAAGGGACTCCAAGTCCCTGATAGCGGTGTCACTCAACAGTGAGTACCGGGAAAGCGATGTGACCAGCATGCTCGACTACGGGTTCGCCGCCACCGCCCGAGTAGTGCTGGCGGGAGAGGTTCAGGACCTCGGCCGTACAAGGGTGTCGGCATACCCGCGCCGCTACGTCACCGTGGTCCCGAAGAGAGAGCTCGCGGCCCTATCGATCCTGGGGTCTGGGGACACGTTCCAGGTGAAGACCGCCACCCTGAGGGAGGCCGGCTCTTCGGTCCAGAAGGGAGATGCCCTGGGAAAGATAGTCTGCCGGGCGGATGGACGGCAGCTATACAAGGAGGATGCGGTGGCGGCGTCCTCCAGTGAGCGCGAGGGGGTACTGGCGGGTATACTATGGTTCCTGTGGTACTCAATGTGCTGGGCGGGCCGCATCGTTGCGGCGCCGGTCCTGGTGTGGCTATAGGTTTGCGGCCGGGGCGTTGCCTTGCGGGCGACGCCCCCGGCAAAACGGCCGCTTCAGGCTATTTGACCTGATATGGCCAAAAGAGTATAAAAGAAATCGGTGATGTAGAGATGATTCAGATGAGACTTGTAGGGGTTCGAGTAGAGTTGCCGGCAAACCAGCCGATAGTGCTGTTGCAGGAGGTTGACGGCGAGCGTTTCCTCCCGATATGGATCGGGTCTTTCGAGGCGACCGCCATTGCCTTCGCTTTGCAGGGCGTTGAAACCCCCAGGCCGATGACCCATGACCTTTTCAAGGACGTCCTGGACGAGCTTACCGTTGAGATCGAGCAGGTCCTCATAAACGACCTGATAGAAGGGACGTTCTACGCGATGATAACCATGTACCGGAACGGTTCGCGGCACGAGGTAAGCGCCCGCCCCTCCGATGCCATTGCCCTCGCGGTCAGGATGGAGGTTCCCATCTACGCGGATGAGAACGTCATGGACGAGGCCAGCATTGTCATTGAGACGTCCGATGACGTGGAGATCGAAAGATTCCGCGATTTCCTGGACCATGTTGAGCCGAAAGACTTCCTTTGAGGACCGCGCATCCCGGATCAACGCCCCTCGTAACCGTGCTGCGGATATGATCGCAACTGGATCGTCGGCGCCTTCGTCGCGGAGAACGGCAACGTGAACAAGATCAGAAAGAGCAACCCGTACTGGCATATCAGGACCGCCTTGATAGCATTCGTGGCCCTGATCGGCGTCGGGACCATCGGCTACATGCTCATCGAGCATATGGGTTTTTTGGACTCCCTGTACATGACGGTAATCACCGTCTCCACCGTGGGCTATCGCGAGATCATGATTCCCACCAGGAACGGGGAGATTTTCACAATGATCATAATCATCGGCGGCCTTGCCAGCGTCGTCTATGTGACCACCAGTATAGTGGAGTTGCTGATAGAGGGCAGGCTCCTGGACATGATGGGGAGGCGAAGGGTGTTGCGAGAGCTTCAAGATATCACCGGGCACTACATAGTATGTGGCTACGGCAGAGTCGGCAGGCAGATAGCCAAAGAGTGCCAGGCCCAGGGAACCGGGGTCGTTGTTATAGAGGCGGACCAGGCCGTGGTCGAGGCAGGCCTCAGGGACGGCTTCATAACGGTCAAGGGAAACGCTACCGAGGAGAAGGTCCTCAGGGAGGCCGGCCTGGAGCGCTCCTCCGGCCTGGTGACCGCGCTGTCTTCCGATGCCGATAACCTCTTTGTCACGATGACCGCCAGGATAATACGCCCCGACGTCTTCATAGTCGGGCGGTACAACTCGGACGAAACGGAATCCAAGCTCTACCGTGCCGGCGCCGATAGGGCGATATCCCCGCACAACGTGGGGGGGAGGCACATGGCGGCTCTTCTGCTCAAGCCCCTGGTATGCGATTTCATAGACGTGGTCACCCATGGGGAACTTATCGAACTCACGTTGACTGCCATCCATGTCGAACGGGGAGCGGCAGTGGTTAGCAGGTCGATAAAGGACGTCCTGGTCGGAGACCTCAAAGGGATCGGTATTCTCGGCTTAAAGCGGCCGAAACGCGACTTCGACACCAATCCCAGGGGGGATACGGTCATTGACGCGGGGGATATCCTGATAACTTCAGGCGCTCCGGAACAGGTTGAAAAATTGGAGAAGGTATGCAGGAGCAAGCGCGGTTGAAGGTG
>JAHIPE010000219.1 GCA_018894655.1 Actinomycetota bacterium | reverse complement strand
CTCGACCTTGCTTCGCCTGGAGCGGCTGGGGGGGGACTCGGTCCCCGGAGGGCCCCTGGAGGCGGGCGAGGAGGAGTTCCTGGACCGGGTGGTCACCGCCTCATTTCACCAGCGCAGGAAGAAACTGGCCAACTCGCTCTCATCCGGGCTTACCCCGGTAGACAGGCAGAGCGTGTACAGCGCACTGGCCTCCATCGGTAGGGGGGAGGGCACCCGGGCCGAGGAGCTTTCCCCGGGGGAGTTCGTCAAGCTGTCCAGGGTGATAGGCGAGGGGCTCGCGCGGTGACTTGAGTCGCCCGGTGAAAGCAATAGAATTAACGGGGGTTGGGGACCCCCACCTCAGTCCTCCCCCTGGAAAGTGAGGGGGGGTAGTTGGAGTTCGAGGCGGGAACGGGAGTACATAGAGGGTATCTTGGAAAATAACGTAGAGCAGCAGGAGACAAAGGCATGGCACTCCCTCACGACAGAAGAGTGCCTGGACGCGCTCGAGTGCGACGGCAAGGACGGACTGTCGGGCGCCGAGGCGGCCAGCCGGCTCGAGCGGTTCGGCCCCAATGAGCTTCGCGAGGAGAAGAAAAAGCCTTCAATAATCCTGTTCCTCGAGCAGTTCAACGACTTCATGATCTGGGTCCTGATAGTGGCGGCCCTCATCAGCGGCACCCTGCTCCGCGAGTACCTGGACGCGGGGGTCATAATGGTTATCGTCATCTTCAGCGCGGTGCTGGGGTTCATCCAGAAAAAGCGGGCGGAGAAGGCGATGGAGGAACTCAAGAAGCTCTCCGCCCCCACCGTGAACCTCATTCGCGACGGGGAGGAAGCGAGGATTCACGCCGCAGACGTTGTCCCCGGCGATCTTATGGTGCTGGAAACCGGCGACCTTGTGTCCGCCGACGGGCGGCTCCTTGAGGCGTTCAACCTGCGCGCCGACGAGTCCAGCCTTACGGGTGAGTCTGCCGCGGTGGAGAAGGTGACCGACGCGGTCCTGGACCCGAAATGCCCGCTGGGAGACCGGCGCTCCATGGTTTACTCGGGAACCCACATTGAGTACGGGCGCGGCACCGCGCTGGTAGTGGCGACCGGCCCCTACACCGAGTTAGGCAGGATAGCCGAGATGCTCCAGGAGGCCGAGCCCGGCCCGACCCCATTGCAGATCGAGCTGAAGGACGTCGGGAAACAAATCGTCTACATCTGCCTTGCGATGGTCCTGATGGTGTTCATAGCCGGGATGCTCCGGGGTTACACGTTCGCGCTTATGTTCCTGTTCGCGGTCAGCCTCGCTGTCGCCGCGATTCCGGAGGGCCTTCCGGCTATCGTTACCATAACGCTGTCCATGGGGACACATGCGATGGCCCGGGAAAACGCCATCATCCACAGCCTCCCGGCGGTGGAGACGCTTGGCTGCGCCAACTACATTTGCTCCGACAAGACCGGTACTCTTTCCGTCAACAGGATGAGGGTGCTTGAGGCCATGGTCTCGGACGGCGAGCCACGGCCACTGGGGGAGATCTCCGTGGACGCCGAGGCGTCGGGTTCCGAGGCGTTCCGCCTCTCCAACGTGGTTTCCGCCCTGTGCTGTGACGTCCGTGCCGGCCAGGGAGAGGAGTACTTCGGCGACTCCACAGAGATCGCGCTGCTGGAGGCGGCGGAAGGCTTCGGGTTCAACAAGGAGGAACTCGAGGCCGACATGCCCCGAGTGGCGGAGATCCCCTTCGACTCCGACAGGAAGATGATGACCACCATCCACAAGGCAAACGGTGGTTACATAGCCCTCTCCAAGGGGGCCACCGAGATGATACTGGAGTGCAGCGATACGCTGGCGTCAATCGGTGGGGAGATAACGCTCTCCCCCGAGAAGCGGGGCCGGATCCTCGAGGAGACGTCAGAGTTGGGGAGCCGCGCCCTCCGGACGATCGCGTTCGCCTGCCGTCACCTGGAATCGTTGCCGGTCTCGATAACGCCGGAGTCGGTGGAAAATGACCTTACGTTCCTGGGCGCTTTCGCGATGAAGGACCCGCCGCGGTCGGAGGCGTTCGAGGCGCTGGAGACGTGCCGCCGGGCGAATATCAGCGTGGCGATGGTGACCGGGGACCATCTCGCCACCGCCGAGGCGGTGGGCCGGGAGCTGGGAATGCTCGCCCCCGGGATGGAACTGGTCGAGGGCCGCGTTCTCGACAGGATATCCACCGATGAGCTGGCCGAACGGGTGGAGCATATCGGCGTGTACGCGCGTGTCTCCCCCCATCACAAGGTCAAGATCGTCGAAGCACTGCAGTCGAAAGGGTACGTCGTCGCCATGACCGGCGATGGGGTCAATGACGCACCCGCGCTCATTCACGCCGATATCGGGATTGCCATGGGTATCACCGGTACCGATGTATCCAAGGAAGCGAGCGACATGGTGCTGGCGGACGACAACTTCGCCACCATCGTGTCCGCGGTACGCCAGGGCCGGATAATCTTCAGCAACCTCAAGAAGTTCATCTACTTCCTCCTCTCCGGCAATGTCGCAGTGGTCTTGACCGTATTCATCGCCATGATCGCCGGGCTCCCCCTGCCCCTCCTCCCGGTACAGATACTGTGGATAAACCTGGTGACCGATGGGCTGCCGGCACTCGCCCTCGGCGTGGAGCCGCCGGAGAAGGACATCATGGAGAACCCGCCCCGAAAACGGGGAGAGAACATCCTGTCGCTTCCCCGTCAGGCCCGGCTCCTGTGGCAGGGAGCGGCTTTGACCACCGGGGTGCTTTCCGCCTTTTTCCTGTCCCACTACTGGCTCGGCTACACCTGGGACAACGGCCATCTCGAGACTATTCAGACCATCACCTTTACTACCTTGGTCCTGTCACGGATATTCCACTCGTTCAACTGGCGATCGGAAACCCGCTCGTTCTTCAACTCGCCGCCTTGGCAAAACCGCTACCTCCTGGGGGCGTTCTTCGTGTCAATCGCCCTCCAGATGTCAGTGCTGTACGTACCGTTCATGCAGAAGGCCTTCCACACCCACCCGCCTTCCCCCAGCGCCTGGGTCCTGATACTGGCCTGTGCCCTGGTACCGGTGCTGGCGATAGACAGGATAAAGGTCATCTCCGCCTGGTGGCGGAAACAGGCCGCGGCGGGGTCCTCCCCGGCCTGAGGGCGGGTTCGGAGCCGGCCCGGAGTTCACCTACCAGGCGGCAGTACTGCCAGGCAAGAGGCGTTCACACACTCGCACAGAAGTAAGACCACCTTGAATCATCAGAGCTGACTGAGAGTCGCGCCTCAAGGAGTACGTAGCCATGACGAATACAGGCCCCTT
>JAHIPE010000218.1 GCA_018894655.1 Actinomycetota bacterium | reverse complement strand
GAGGACCACCACCATCTGTATGGTGGAGCAGTTGGGGTTGGCTATTATACCGCGGTGATGGAGCGCGTCGGCGGGGTTGACCTCCGGGACCACCAGCGGCACGCCGTCGTCCATGCGGAAGGCGCTGGAGTTATCGACGACGAGGGCGCCGGCCTCGACCGCTATCGGGGCGAAGGACCTGGATACTCTGCCTCCGGCGGAGAAGAAGGCAAGGTCGATTCCCTGGAAGGAGCCCTCGTCCAGAACCTGGACCTCTACGGTCTCCCCGCGGAATTCGAAAGACCTCCCGCGGGAACGCTCCGAGGCGAGCAGCGTCAGGCTCGAGACGGGAAAACCCCGTTGCTCGAGCACCGCCCTCATCTCCTGACCCACCATTCCGGTGGCCCCTACGATGGCAACAGCAGGCTCTACCATTAAAACCCTCCCAGCATACCGGACGCTAGTCGTGCGGCTTTCATCTTAAAACGCGCAAGTGGAACAAGAGTTCCGGCCACGTTACTGCTTATCGAGGCCGAAGTGTTGGTGCAGCGCCCTGACCGCCTTCTCCCCGTCCGACCGACTGACAACGCAAGATATCTTGATAGGCGACGTGCTTATCATCTCGATGTTGATGTGATTGTCGGCAAGCGTCTTGAACATGCCCGCGGCGACCCCCGGGTGGGACCTCATCCCCGCGCCGACAAGGCTCACCTTGGCGATGTCATCATCGAAGGCGCACCCCTGGGCGCCAACCGACCTGACCACCTCGCCGGTCACCTTTTTCACCCGCTCGAGATCGTCCTTGGCAACGGTGAAGGAGATGTCGGTGCGCGCCTGCTCGCTGACATTCTGTATGATCATGTCAACGTTGGCGCCGGCGCCGGCGAGCATCCCGAAGAGCTGGGCGGCGACGCCCGGCTGGTCGGGGACGCCCAACACAGTGACCTTGGCCTCGCTGAAATCGTGCGTGACCGCGCTTATGATCGCTTTTTCCATGATATCATCCTCGCTTTTCACCCATGTCCCTTCCCCGGCGTGGAAGCTGGACCGTACGTGCAGGGGGACGTCGTAGTTGCGCGCGTACTCCACCGAGCGGGACTGAAGCACGCGAGCGCCGGTGGCGGCCATCTCCAGCATCTCTATGAACGACACGATGTCGAGCTTGCGCGCCTCGGGCACCACCCGCGGGTCGGCGGTAAAGACCCCGTCGACGTCGGTATATATCTCGCAGCAGTCGGCGTGAAGCGCGGCGGCGATGGCAACCGCGGTGGTGTCGGATCCCCCGCGGCCCAGCGTGGTTATCTCCCCATCGCTGGTGACACCCTGGAAACCGGCGACAACCACAACCCGGCCCTTGCGGAGCTCGTGGACCACGCGGTCGGCGTCAACGTGCCGTATCTTCGCCCTGGTGTGCCCTGTATCGGTGAGGATCTCCACCTGTTGCCCGGTCATGCCAACCGCGTCCTGGCCCAGTTCGGCCAGGGCCATTGACAGAAGAGCGGTGGATATCTGCTCGCCGGTGGAAAGCAACATGTCCATCTCCCGCTCCGGGGGGACCGGCGAGACCCGGTGGGCAAGGTCTACCAGTTCGTCGGTGGTCTTGCCCAGCGCGCTGACCACCACCACTAAGTGGTCGACCCTTTTCCTGCTCTCAGCCACCCTGCGGGCGACGTTCTTGATCTTCTCCACGTCGGCGACGGACGTGCCGCCGAACTTCTGCACCACCAAAGACAATGCTTTTGCCTTTCTATATCGAGGCCCCTGAGGCACGGGGACATCGAGTTAAATAGTATAGCGGAAGGTAGCGGTTTTGTGTAACCGCCGTTTGTTTGCGAGGGAGGGGCCTTGCAGAGAGTGATCTTTCTTTGAACACCGCTATAAGGCACTGACCCCACTTGTTGGTGGTCTTGTGTAACCGCCGTTTGTTTGCGAGGGATGTTAAGACCCCGGCTGAGCCGGGATGTTGGGGTGCTGGTCGGCCTCCACCAGCTTGGGGGAGATTATGCACATGGAGCAGTCTTTGGTGGGGAAGGTCTTGTCCAGCACCTGAGGACTGATAACTCTCTTCAGCCCCTCAATGACGAGAGCGGTCTATGCCGCCAGCGTCGCACTCGGCCCGGTGGACCAGCCTCTGGTAGTTCTCGTCCACCCGGCGCTGTATCTCCTCTACGTCCTCCGGCTTCAGGTGGCTGAAGCGCCCCTGCGTCTCGAGGTACTCGACGACCGGCTTCCTCTTGTCCATCTTCCGGTTCAGCTTGAGCTTTCCGTCCGCGATCTCGAACAGCGGGAACACCCCGGCCTTCACCGCCAGTCTCCCTATCTCCACAGACATGTCGCTGGGGTGCCTCCAGCCGACCGGGCAGGGGCAGAACACGTGGAGATAGGTCGGCCCGATCGTCTCGAACGCCCTCCTGGCTTTTTTAATCAGGTCCAGGGGGTAGCTGGGGCAGCACGTCGCCACGTAGGGGATGTCGTGGGCCGCCACTATCATGGGCATGTCCTTTTTCTGGGTCTGCTGGCCGATGGATATCTTCCCGGCTGGGCTGGTGGTGGTGCTCGCGCCGTAGGGGGTGGACGACGACCGCTGTATGCCGGTGTTCATGTACGCCTCGTTGTCGGTGCATATGTAGGTGAAGTCGTGCCAGCGCTCCAGCGCCCCGGAGAGCGCTTGGAAACCTATATCGGCGGTACCCCCGTCACCGGCGAGGGCGATTACGTTTATCCTACGGTCGGCGGGGTACCGCCCCTTCTTCCTCAGTATCTTGATTCCCGCCTCTACCCCCGCGGCGACCGCGGCGGCGTTCTCGAACGCCACGTGTATCCACGGCACCCTCCAGGCGGTCTCCGGGTAGGGGCTGCTTATGATCTCCACGCAGCCGGTGCAGCTGCAGACGATGGTGTCCGGCCCGGCCACCTCCAGGAGCTGCCTGAGGGCAAGCGCCTCGCCGCAGCCCTGGCACCCCCGGTGGCCCTCGGCGAAAAGCTCACGGGACGGAAGGTGGCGGGGCAGGAACTTGGCTCTTCCGGTTTGCTCTGTCATCTACTCCCTCACCCCGATCATCTTGTACTGATACTCATCGGGGGGACCTTCGGAAAGAACCCTCTCGGCGTCCTCGACCACGGTATAGAAGTCCTGCAGGGTAATGTCACGCCCTCCCAGGCCGACTATGTAGCTGTTAACAACAGGCTTTTCGGGAAGCGGATAGAGGGCCGAGCGCAGCTCCGAGCAGATCGGTCCGCCCGGGCCGCCGAACGAGAGGCAGCGGTCCATTACCGCCACCGCCTTCGCCCCCTTGACCGCGGCCCGGGTCTCCTCGAACGGGTAAGGCCTCCAAAGGCGGGTGCGGACAAGCCCTACCTTCTTGCCCTGATCTCGCATGTTGTCCACCGCGACCCGGGCGGTGCAAGCGGTCGACCCGGCGATGCTGATGAGGATCTCGGCATCGTCGGTGCGGTAGCTCTCAACCGGGTGGTACGCCCGGCCGAACGCTTTCTCAAACCCCTCCCACACCTCCAGTATCACCTCATAGGCCCCCAGGAGGGCCTCGTTCTGCTGCTTCTTGATCTCGGTGTATATCTCTGGGAACCCAACCGCGCCCATGGTCACCGGTTTGTCCGGGTCCAGTATCACCTGCGGCTCATAAGCGGGAAGGAACGCGTCGATCTCCTCCTGGTCGGGCATATCGAACGGCTCGATGACGTGGCTCAAGGTGAACCCGTCGAGGTTCACCGCGGCGGGAAGCAGAACCCGTTTGTCCTCGGCGATCTTGAACGCCTGGATGGTAAGGTCGAACACTTCCTGCCCGGTCTCGGCGAAGAACTGTATCCAGCCGGCGTCGCGCTGGGCCATGACGTCACTGTGGTCGCCCCATATCGATATGGGGGAGGAGTACGCGCGGTTGACTATGGCCATGACTATCGGAAGGCGGAGCCCCGAGGCGATGTACAGCATCTCGTGCATCAAGGCGAGGCCCGGGCCCCCAGTGGCGGTGAACGTGCGCGCTCCCACGGCGCTGGCGCCGCAACAGGCGCTCATGGCGGTGTGCTCCGACTCCACCACCATGAAGTCGGCGTCCAGATCGCCGTCAGCGACCATCTGGGAGAGCTCCTCCACGATGTGGGTCTGGGGGGTTATCGGATAGGCGGCAACCGCGTCGGCGCGCGCCATCTTGACCGCTTCGCTAACCGCCAGTGAGGCCTCGAGCCCGATGCGTTTTCCCATCACTCTCCCTCCTCGACCATGGTGATGGCCCCCGGCGGACACTCGCGAGCACATATACCGCATCCCTTGCAGTGGGACAGGTCCACTTCGAAGTAACCGTCCTCATCGACTCGGCGAGCCGCGTCAGGGCAGTATATCCAGCACCTGGCACACTTGGATTTCAAGCACTTGGAGCTGTCCAGTACCGGTCGCCGGGACCTCCAGTCCCCGGTCTTATATTTAGCGGTGCTCCCGGGCTCCAAAATGATGGCGGCCATCGGGTACTCTCTCCAGGTCGGCATTTCGTCGGCCACTTTCTCCTCCTAGACCTCTGTCTCCTGGTAGGCCCTCCGCATCGCCTGGATGTTCTTCTCGGCCACCGCGGGGAACCTCTCGGCTATCTGCTCTTCCAGCGAGCCCAGCTCCACCAGCCCGGTCACCCTCGCCAGGGCGCCCATCATGGTGGTGTTGGTTATGGGGCCGCCTATCACGTCCAGGGCTATCCTGGTGGCGTTTACGATTGACAGCGGGTGTTTGATGTTGAACTGGTCCGCCAGCTCTTTCTTGGTCTTGGACGTGTTGGCGATGACGACACCGTCCTCCTTGAGGCCCGAGGTCACGTCCACCGCGCCCATGACCGTCGGGTCGAGCACCACCACAACGTCCGGCTCGGCGATGCCGGTCCTGATGTATATGAACTCGTCACCGACCCTGGTGAACGCCATCACCGGCGCGCCGCGACGCTCCGGCCCGAAGCTGGGGAACGCCTGGGCTGATTTCCCCTCGGCGATCGCCGCCATGGCGAACATGTGGGCGGAGGTAACGGCCCCTTGTCCACCTCTGCCGTGCCATCTTATCTCGGTCATGTTACCCATATGTCGCCCGTTTCTCTAGATGCCACGGCTCGGGGCAGCAGCTGAAACCGGGAGAGTCCTCGAGGCCCACCCCGAGGGGGGGGAAGGGACTTCCTGGCCGCCGGGCACTCGGCGACGCAGGCGCCGCACTGGTAGCAGTAGCCAGGCTCTCCGGCGCCCTCCACGGTGCTTGAAGTTGTCTTGAACCCGGGGTCTACTTTTGGCAAATGTCCCACCTGTACGTATCGGGTAAAGTGTCTAAGTACCCCGTTCCATAAATACGCTTGCATTCGAACGTCGATGCATCCGCACCTGCCGCGCTGGGCTCCCTCGCGGTACTCACGGAGTACAGCTCGGTCGCGCGCCTTGCATGAGCGGCGCCTCGGCGCTCTCGATACGACACCGTATTTATGGAACGGGGCACTCAGCTTTTCAAAAAGTTGTGTCCAGAGCACCGGGTGCGGTATACTAGCAAAAAGCTGGTTTCAAAGGCGGCAAAGGGAAGATGCCGGGCTTCATGAGCGGCGGCAGATTTGTATCCACAGGATAACGGCGTGTCCCAGGACCAGGGGGTGTTCTTCATGTACCGGAGCGGTTCGGCGAATCACAGGTGCGTCTGTCGATGGATGTGCATGTTTCTGATCCTGTCCCTTGCTATACTCATGCTTCCTACCCCTCTTCTCGCCGAGGCTCCGGCGGATAACCGCGCCTCTGCGACCGAGTGCGCGGAGTGGACCGAGGGAGACAAGGACTGGTACCTGGCCGAGGGCTGCACCGCGGGCGGCTTCGAGACATGGGTGCTCATACAGAACCCCGGTGAGGAAGACGCCAACGTGACCATCACCTACCAGGGCTCAGACGGCCCTCACCCCGGTCCAACCCTCTCTCTCCCTCCCGGCTCCCGCAGGTCGGTGAACGT
>JAHIPE010000217.1 GCA_018894655.1 Actinomycetota bacterium | reverse complement strand
TTCGAACGTCGATGCATCCGCACCTGCTGCGTTCCGCTCCCTCGCGGTACTCACGGAGTACAGCTCGGTCGCGCGCCTTGCATGAGCGGCGCCTCGGCGCTCTCGATACGACACCGTATTTATGGAACGGGGCACTTAGCCACGCGGCCCCCAGCGCCAGGGACACGACCGCCATGATAACCTGTTCAATCCTCCACCTTCCTCTCGGGCTCAAGTGCCTTCCGCCCTCTTCTCCACCCGCTCCTTCAACCAGTCCACCCATCGGTCGATGCCCTCGCCGGTCCGGCACGACATCTCGAATATCCGAACCCGCGGGTTCATCCTGCGGACGGTATCCTTCAGGCCGTCGACGTCGAAGTCTGTATACGGCAGGAGGTCGATCTTGTTCACCAGCAGCACGTCGCTCTCGGAGAACATGAGCGGGTACTTGAGCGGCTTGTCGTGCCCCTCGGCAACGCTCAGTATCATCACCTTGCAGTCCTCCCCCAGCCGGAACTCGGCGGGGCAGACAAGGTTGCCGACGTTCTCCACCAGGACCAGGTCAACGCCCTCCAGGTCAAGGCGCTCCAGCGCGGTGTTGACCTGCCTGGCCTCCAGGTGGCACGAGCCGCCGGTGTTTATCTGGATGGCGGGCACCCCCGTCTCGGCGACGCGCTCGGAGTCGACCTTGCCGGCGATATCTCCCTCCACAACGGCGCAGGACAGCCCGCCAGCGACACCCTCGAGCGTCTTCAAGATAACGCTGGTCTTGCCCGCGCCGGGGCTGGCCATGACGTTGACCATGAACGCGCCGCAGCCATCGAGTATCGCCCGGTTCTTCCCGGCGATTATCTCGTTGGCGTCGAACACTCCCTCGAGTACCTCGATCTCCATCCTCATCCCCCTATTTGATCTCGATGGATTCCACCTGGAACTCCCGGCCCGATATTATCTCGGTCTGGTCTCCCCCGCATCCGGTGCAGGTGAAATCATACTCCACCACGTCGAACTCGCTCTCGCACTTCCGGCAACGGGCCACCAGGGGCGTTCGTATGAAAGAGAGTTCGGCACCTTCAGCGACAGTCTCCTTCGCTATCATATTGAAGTAGAACCTGACCGGTTCCTCCATGACCGTGCTCATCTCGCCCAGCACCATGTTTATCCTTGCCACGCTGCTCGCTTTGTTCAACTCGGCGTGCCGCAAGACGATCGCCACCATGCTCTCCACCACCGATAGCTCGTGCATGCAGTCACGCCCTCCCAGCGGGTTCCGTCTTCTGCTGGCAGTTTATCCAAAGGGGGGGGTCAATGCACTGTGCAAGACGCGGTCGGCCCCAGGCTAGGACAGGACAAGCGCCAGCAGAATGGCCAGCGCCACCGCGAATCCGTAGGCGATGAACGGCGCCAGCGTCCCCCGCTTCAGGTAGGAGAGCAGGTACTTGATGGTGATGGACCCCACCACCGCGGAGGTGATGGACCCCACCACCATCATGCCCACGGGACACCCCTCCAAGCCCTCCTGTGCTACCTTGATTCCCTCCAGCAATCCCGCCCCACCTATCACCGGCGCCGCCATCATGAACGAGAAATGGGCCGCCGCCTCGCGGTTGAGGCCGCTTGTCATCCCCGCCGACATGGTAATACCCGAGCGGGACATGCCGGGGGCAAGCGCCAGGACCTGGAGCGCGCCCATGGACGCGGCGTCTCGCGTTCTCAGCTCGTCAAACGTGCGGTTCTTCCTCCCCAGCACCTCCGCTAAGACCATCGCCGTCGACCCCGCGGCCAGGAACACGCCCACCGACGCGACACTCCGCAGGTTGTTCTCTATCACGCCCTCCAGCGCAACTCCCGCCACCGCCGCCGGTATGGTGGCCAGCACCAGCAGCCAGGCGACCCGCTGGGGGAAGTCCCACTCCGACGGCCGGACCCGCAGGCTGGTGAAAATCCCCCTCACCACCGACGCCCACTCGGAGCGGAAGTAGACGAGGATAGCGAGAACCGTCCCGAGGTGGAGCGCGACATCGAAAGCGAGACCGGGGTCGCTCCAGCCGAAGAGCTTCGGAAAGAGGACCAGGTGGCCGCTTGAGCTGACCGGGATGAACTCGGTCAGCCCCTGAACCACGCCCAGGAAAGCCGCCTTCAGCGCCAGGATCACCCGGGCTCACCCACTGCCATCGGCTTTGGCGCGCGCCTAGGTGAGCGCACGCGCCCTCTCGATAAATTGCTGGTAATCGTATAGCGCGGCAAGGGTCTTCGCCCCCCGTTCCGGAGACGGGTAGATGACAACCTTGCTCTGCTTGGCCAGCATGGGGGTAACGGCGCCGGACGTGGGGAAGGAGACCGCGATTATCGGCTTTTGCGTCTCCTTGATAAGCTGGATCACCTCGGTCCGGTACGCCTCGTCGCTGGACTTCAACTGCTCGAGGATCTTGGACCCGATAACCCTGGGAGTACGCCCATCCGCACCCGCGTCTTTGGTGAACGGCTCCTCCAGGACGAACGACTGGAACGACGAAGTGGCTCCCATGGTCCCCAGGGTTATCACCGCGTCAACCACCGGGCAACGCGCGATTATCTTGATGCAGGCAAAGTGTTTGGAAAGATCGAGCGTGCCCACCAGGTCAACAGGGTTGCCCCGGCTCCAGTAAGGCGGTAGCACCGAGTCAAGCTCCCGGAGTGTCTCCTTGGGGAACCGCACCAGCTCGAGCCCGTGCTTAGCCAGCGCGTCGGCGGTCACCACTCCCCAGCCGCCGCCCCAGGTCAGGACCCCGACCCTCTTTCCCCTTGGCGGCGGCATCGCGGCGAACGCCTTGGCGATGTCCAGCATCTCCTCGGTGGTGTCGGCCTCTATCATCCCCGACTGCCGCAGCATGCCGTCGAAGATGCTCTCGTCGGCTGCCAGGGCGGCGCTGTGGGACCTCGCCGCCCGCGCCCCCGCCTCGGTCTTCCCCGCCTTCATGACCACTATCGGCTTCCTGGGCGAGGTCTCACGGGCCACCTCTACGAAGCGGCGAGCGTCGCGCAAGCCCTCTATGTACAGCAGGATGACCTCGGTGGCCGTGTCTCCCGCGAAGTACTCCAGGTAATCGGTACAGTTGAGCTCGGACTCGTTCCCGATGCAGACAAAACGGGAGAAGCCGACGCCCAGGGCCTTGCCCAGGCTCAGCATCTGTGTGCCCAGGTTCCCGCTCTGGGCGGCGAACCCGATCTTCCCGGCGACCGGCCTCACCGGTGGCATAAGCGCGTGCAGCGAGCACGGCGCGGAGAACACCCCCATGGTGTTGGGACCGACCAGGCGCATGCCGGAGCCCCGGACGACGTCCAGCATCTCGTTCTCCAGCCTGGTCCCGTCCACGCCGACCTCGCTGAACCCGCCGGATATCACGATGCAGCTCTTGACCCCTTTCTCCACGCACTCCCGGACCACCGGGATCACGTGCATGGCGGGGACGGTAACCACCGCCAGGTCGACCTGGCCGGGGACATCCTTCACCGTCCTGCTGACGGCATGGTCCAGTATGGTTGTCTCATGTGGGTTCACCGGAAAGAACTTGCCCTTGTAACCTCCGGCGAGGATGTTGGCGGGAACGATGTACCCCCACTTCATCCTTGCGTTGCTTGCCCCGATAACCGCGACCCGTTCCGGGTTGAACAGGTGGTCTAATTGCTCGCCGATTCCCTCGCCCAATCCATACCTCCTATACCAACGTGAGCGGTCTGCCCGGTTACTTATCCCCGGGCACGGATTTGCCCGTGATGTCCCGGTACTTGCGCTTGAGCCCGCCGACGAGCCATATCGCCTCCCAGATTATGCCCTTGCTCATCTTGGATTGACCAACCCGGCGGTCGGTGAAAACAATGGGAAGCTCATAGATATCGAAACCCAGTATCTTGCAAACGTAAGCCATCTCGACCTGGAACGCGTACCCCGAGGCGGCTATTCGCGAGAAGTCAATCGCCCGCAGGACCTCGCTCCGGTAGCAACGGAACCCGCTGGTGGTGTCCGACACCGTGAGCCCGGTGAACAGGCGCGCATACAGGCTCCCGCCGCGGCTGATGAACTCCCTTATCAGCCCCCAGTTCTCGATGCCGCCGCCCTCAATGTACCTGGAGCCGATCACCACGTCGTGGTCGCCTATGGCTGACAGGAACTGGGGGAGGTACCTGGGGTCGTGGGAGAAGTCGGCGTCCATCTCGAACACGCAGTCGGCGCCCATCTCCAGCGCGACCTTGAAACCATGGCGGTAGGCGGTGCCCAGCCCCTGCTTCCCTTCCCTGTGCTCCACGTGGACTTCCTCGAACTCCTCGGCCAGGCGATCGGCGATCTCGCCGGTACCGTCCGGGGAGTTGTCATCCACGACAAGCAGGGAAACGCCGCAGTCCATCTCCAGGATCTGCCTGACGAGCCTTTCCAGGTTCTCACTCTCGTCATAAGTCGGAATCACTATAACGGGGAACATCTTCCACCTCTCATCCTTCAACGCCCTCGGTGAACGAAGCTCAAGATATTCTACGGCACGCGGGCGGTCAAGTGGTGCCCTATCGCTCCCTTTCCCAACCGTCCTTTCCCACAAGCGGAACGAAAACGCAGGACCCTTCCTCGCTGGTTATCATCTCATCGCCGTTCTTCTCTATTACCGTCAGCACCTGCAACGTCGTCGAGCCGACGGGTATCACCAGCCTCCCCCCGTCCGCCAACTGCTCGAGGAGGAGTGGCGGGACCCGTGGGGCCCCGGCGGTTACCATTATACCCTGATAGGGAGAATGCTCCGGTAAGCCCCTGGTGCCGTCACCTACAACTACCTCGAAGTTGGTGAGGCCAAGCCCCTCGAGTCTCCGGCGCGCGGACTCGGCCAGGGTGCCGATGCGTTCAACAGTATAGACGAAACGGGCAAGCAGGCAGAGTATGGCCGCCTGGTACCCACTCCCCGCGCCTATCTCGAGCACGACCTCGTTCCCCTTGAGCCGGAGCAACTCGGTCATCCAGGCGACGATATACGGCTGGGATATGGTCTGGCCTTCGGCTGTAGGAAGCGGCGTATCATCGTAGGACCGTGTGCGATGAGCGTCGGGGACGAACAGGTGGCGGGGGACCGTTCCTATTGCCTCCAGCACGCGGGGGTCCTCTACCCCTCGCGCGCGGATCTGCCGGTCCACCATTGCCTCGCGCTGGCACTTGTAGTCGTCGGGCTCTCTTTTGTCGTCCATTGCCACCCGTACTATCCGGCTCGAGGTGAACTACCCCCCCTAAGAGGAAGGGGCTTCCCGCTTCTCAGAAGATGTCACCCCGAACCCAGTCGGGTCACCATCCCCTCCACAGGCAAGCCGGGTGGTCCCCACCCTTGAACCTATGACCATCGCCGACGCTACGTCCCTGTCCGTGGTGAGACCGCACCGTGTGCAACGGTGTACCCGGTCCTTCAATTCCTTCGGCACCGGTTCTCCGCACGGACAGGTTTGACTCGTCCCCCTGGGGTCAACGTATTCGACCAGACCACCGGCCCCTTCCGCCTTGTAGTCTAGCATGAAGAACAGCGTCCCCCAGGATGCGTCACTGATGGACTTCGCCAGATTGTGGTTGCGTCTCATGTTGTCTATCTG
>JAHIPE010000216.1 GCA_018894655.1 Actinomycetota bacterium | reverse complement strand
TACGAAAAGTGCGTAGAGGTGACCAATGAGGCGCTCGATGGCGCCGGGGTGCGGCCGGAGGATATCGTTGCCATGGGAATTGCTACCCAGAGGGCCACCAGTATGCTCTGGGACAGGAACACGGGGGAGCCAGTCTATAACGCTATCACCTGGCAGGACACCAGGATGTCCGATGAGTGCGAGAGGATTAATCACGGTCTGTTTTTCAAGTTGCTGCATGTTGTCGGTGGTGCATACCAGAGAATCGCGCCTTTGAGCAAGCAGTTGAAGAGAAATGCCCTGGGGAAACTGTTGATCACGGCGGCTCATTTCTCTATGACCCCTGCCATGTCATCGGCTCATGCCAGGTGGATATTGAACAACGTGGAGGGAGCGGAGGAAAAGGCCAGGGCTGGTGACCTGCTTTTCGGTACCGTTGATACCTGGTTGGTCTGGAAGTATACCAACGGTAAGGTGCACGCCACCGATTACTCCAACGTTAGTGCTACCGGCATGTACGATCCTTTCGGGATGAGATGGAGTTCGCAGTTGCTGAAGCCCTTTGACCTTCCAGGGAACGTGATACTGCCCGAGATAAGGGAGACCAGCGGCGATTTCGGAGTGACCGAACTCTTCGGGGGGCCCATACCAATAAAATGTGTTGTGGCCGACCAGCAGGCCGCCCTCTTCGGCGAGGCCTGCTTCGAGACCGGAAGCGTTAAGTGCACCAACGGTACCGGGACCTTCATAGACATGAATACGGGCGAGGCGCCCATGGCCTCTATCAACAAGATGACGCCCTTGATTGCGTGGAAGATGGATGGAAAGACCACGTACATGATGGAGGGAATCATCTCCAGCTCGGGTTCTTCCGTACAGTTCCTTAGAGATAACCTCCAGATAATCGAGGAAGCGGCCGAGTCAGAGGGGTTGGCATTCAGCACCGAGGATACAAGCGGGGTCTACGTGGTCCCCGCTTTCGCCGGCCTCTCTGCTCCCTACTGGGACCCGTACGCACGGGGCACGGTGATCGGGCTTTCTCGTGCGACCACCAAGGAGCAGGTCGTGCGGGCGACGCTGGAGTCAATAGCCTATCAATGTAGAGACGTAGTATTGGCCATGGAAAAAGATACCGGAATAAAGGTAAGCGGCATTAAAGCGGACGGCGGGGCCTCCCGCAACGATTTCCTGCTGCAGTTTCTAGCCGATATCTTGGACACGAAGGTGGAGCGGCCGGAGATGCTCGAGGCCACCGCTTTGGGGGCGGCCTACTTTACAGGGATAGCAGCAGGCTACTGGAAGTTCCCCGATGATATACTGCGCATCCACCGCATCGAGAGGGAGTTTACGCCTGACATGCCTTCCGAGACCAGGGAATCGCTCTACGCCGGTTGGAAGAAAGCGGTTGGGCGTGCGCAGCGGTGGGCTTGATTGGTGAATAAAGGTGCGGCCGGGGGACGCCCCTGGAAACCCGACCGACCGAGTCTACTAACCGCCGTTCTCTGGGGCAGGAGGGTACGAAGGCCCGGGAGAGATACACCAAGGGAAGCGTCGAAGGCATGACCATGATCGCCGAGAGATACACCGACTACATGTATGACCTCATAGACAAGGTGATGACGGGCATTGGGCCCAGGGAATCCTGCAGCGAGGAAGAGAGGGAGCTTGGGCGGCTTTTCGCCGGGGAAATAGAACCCGCATGCGAGAGGGTGGAAACGGAGAACTTCACCTGCAGCCCCACCGCTTTTCTGGGCTTCTTTCCCTACCTCGTGCTCACGTACCTGGCAGGGGTGGTCCTTTACTTCTTCCTGCCCCCCGTCTCCCTGGCCCTGGCATTCATTGGTGGAACCGTCCTCGTTTTCGAGGTGGTGCGATACAAGGAGCTCATTGACCCTTTCTACCCCAAGAGGGAGGGTGAGAACATAGCGGGTTTCGTGAAACCCCAACAGGAGGCGACAAGACGTGTCTACGTCTCGGCCCACTTCGACTCCGCTTATGAATTCAAGATATGGCTCTGGTTCAAGAACCTCTCCGCTCCCCTCATGGGCATAGGTTTCCTGTCCGTGGTACTGCTCTTCGGCTTCAGCCTGGCCAGGACGATCGCCGAGCCAGTGGGGCCGCCCGTGGCCGCCGCCTTTAAGATCCTGGGCTACATTCTGATATCCCTCTCCCCCGTAGTGACTCTCTTCGCCTTCTTCCATACCAGTGACGTCGTCCCCGGGGCCATGGACAACATGGCGGGCGTGGCGGTGGTTGCCGGACTGGGCAAGTACCTCGAGGACGCCAGGGCGAGCGGCGAGTTCTATCCTGAGAACACGGAGGTCGTACTTCTGGGACTCTCCTCGGAAGAAGCGGGGTTGAGGGGGGCCAAACGCTATGCCGCCCGTCACCGCGAGGAGTGCGGGGACCTTCCCTCCTATGCCATCTTCCTCGATGGAATCTACGACGAGCGCCACTTCACCGTCTTCCGCAAGGAGATCTGGCCCGGCGCGAAGATGGACCCTTACCTGGTAGGCCTTGCCCGGGAGGCGGCGGAAGAAAACGGCTTCGAGATAGAGGTCGGGATTCTCCCCCTGGGAGCCACCGATGCCAGCGCCTTCGCCCTGGCCGGCATCCCCGCCGTCAGCATGAGCCTTTGGGATAACACGCGGCTGGTGCCCCATTACCACACCAGGCACGACACCATCGAGCACATACGGCCGCAGTCCCTCAGAGCGGCCCTGCAGACGGTCATCGATATGTTGCGACACATCGACGTATAGGTCGCTACGCGCGAACGACTACCGCAGCAAATATTCAGACCGCTGTTGCTACACTCCCTCGCGCACCTCGAGCCCCTTTCTCGTGGCAACATCCAATCTCTACTGCGTCAGTCCCTTCTCCATTATTACCCTCAGGTCGCGCTTCAGAACCTTCCCAACTCCGCTCGTGGGAAGCTCACCCATGAAGTGTATTACTTTCGGAACCTTGTAAGGCGCCACGTTGTCGCGCAGGTACTGGGTGATCTTTTCCTTCTCGGCCTCGCTCTCCTCGATGCCCGGTTTTAGCACTACCGCGGCTGCGACGCGCTCAGACCCCGGTCTCTTCGGGTCGGGTATACCGACAGACGCAGCGGTCTCTACATCAGGATGCTTGATGAGTATGTCGTCGAGTTCCCGGGTGAAGACCTTGAAACCCGAGACATTGACCATGTCTTTCAGACGGTCCACTATGTAAAAGTAGCCGTCCTCGTCCATCCTGGCCACATCGCCTGTATACATCCAACCATCCCGGATAGCGTGGGCCGTCTCCGCATCCTGACCAAAGTAGCCCTTCATGAGCTGAGGCCCCCGTATCGCCATCTCACCGGGCTCTCCAGTTTCCACGGGTTGGCCCGTCTCCGGATCGACGAGCTTGAACTCCGTGTCGGATATAGGCATGCCGATTGATGCCGGCTTTTTCTTTCCGTGGCGGGGATTGCAGCAGGTCACCGGTGAGGTCTCGGTCATTCCATACAGTTCAATGAACCGGCTCTCACCGATAACGCTCTCCAGTTCTTCGATGTTTTCCGGCGGGAAGGGGGCCGCCGCGCTCAGGCACCACTTGAGGTTGCTCAGGTCAAGCTGTTTGAACTGCGGTGTCTTCATAAGCTCGAAGAAGACAGTGGGAACGTTCACCACGATGTCCGGTTCGTAGGACTTGATCGCCTCGATGATGAAATGTGAATCCCTGGGGTTGGGCACTACGATCTGTGTAGAGCCGTTTGTCAAACAGAACCCCCCAAACGCGAGTCCCGCGATATGGAAGAGCGGAAAAGCGGAAAGCGCCACAATCTCAGATGTCAGGTCAAGCCAGGTGAGAACCTGCATCCGGTTGGACATGTAGCCTCGATGGGTTATTTGCGCTCCCTTCGAAGGTCCGGTCGTGCCACCGGTATACATCAGGAAGATAACGTCATCGATGTTCCGCTTCACCTCGACCCTTTCAGTGGGCATCCCTTTGATGGCATCCATGAAACGGATCACGGTCTTTCCCGAAAGCGGCTTCACCTCCGCCGTCGGTATCTTCTTGAGGAGTTTGCCGAGAACGCGCTTCACCCCTGGCAGGAAATCCGCGATCTCGGTGACGACCACGGTGGAGAAACTGGTCTTTCCCGCCACCTCGGCTATCTTCTCGAACATAATGTCGATCGTGATGATCATTGTCACGCCCGAGTCATTGATCTGATGCTCCATCTCGTGCGCCGTGAGCAAAGGGCTCAGTCCCGTGGAAACACACCCGGCCTTTTGCGCCCCGATAAGGCTGATGTAGTGCGCTGGAATGTTCGGCATGTGAAGCCCCACCATGTCACCGGGCTTGAGGCCGCTCTTGATAAGAAAGGCCGCCAACTGGTTGGAAAGAAGATCGAGTTCACGGTAGGTGATCTTCTTTCCCATGTAGATAATAGCGGCCTTATCAGGGTATTTCTCTACTGTCTCCCGGAATTTTTCGACGAAGGTCTTCTCCTCGTACTCAAGTTTCGGCGGCACATGCTCGTCGTAGTTCTTGAGCCATGGCTTATCAGCATAGATATCGCTCATGTTACCTCCCTAACAGGTAGCCTCTGGTGTGGCCGCATTCCAATCACTGGGTCGCCACCACGGCCGACACCACTTCGGTATATTATCTCATATCGCCGCCATCTTGATATGCCAAATAACAATTTTGGCAGGAGGGTTCAAGGTCTCGACTTCGACCTTCTTCCTGAGTCCATGAGGCATTACCTTTCCGAAGTCTCGAGAGTGTTGAAGCGAGGAGGGAGATGTTTCATAACCTTCTTTCTGATAAACGAAGAATCGCTGGGAATGATTGAGGCCGGGGCAGGCGGCTTGATATCCGCACTATACATTATAGCCATGGGAAACAAATGGGCTGAGAACCCGCCTCGTTCAAAGTACAC
>JAHIPE010000031.1 GCA_018894655.1 Actinomycetota bacterium | reverse complement strand
TCGAGGTGACCGGCCGTGAACTCGAGGGCATGGTGCGCCTGGAGGTAAGGGACAACGGCCCCGGGGTGTCCACCGAAACGGTGGAGTACATGTGCCTGCCTTTCTTCACTAACAGGGAGGGCAGGCCCGGCCTGGGCCTCTCCACGGCCCGCAGGGTTATGTGGCGCCTGGGAGGACGCGTGGGAATAGAGGAGGGCACGGGGGACGGCGCAATGTTCTTCCTGGAGTTCCCCACTCGCCCTAGTGCACCGTCCCATAGGTAGGCTGACGCACCGAGAGTGTCACTGCGCCGCGCCGGCAAGGCGCGCGACCGAGGCGTACTGTCTGTTACGGCGAGGGAGCGGAACGAAGCTGGCGTGGATGCAGGGGGCGCTCGAATGCCAGGTTATCTATGGGACGGTGCACTAGTGCATAGCCCAGGACGGAGGATAGGCGCGTGCTGGTAGCGGTAGTCTCGGACACACACCTGCTGGGGAGGCCTGTCCCGGAGCACGTGATGGACGCGCTCGTGGGTGCCGATCTCATCCTGCACGCGGGGGACATCCTGGAGATGGCGGTTATAGAGCAACTGTCGGAGGTGGCCCAGACCGTTGCGGTCAAGGGGAACATGGACCAGGGGGATGCCGCCCGAACGCTTCCCGCCAAGCGCGTACTCAAGATCGAAGGCTTCAAGATAGGGCTTACCCACGGCTACGGCCCTCCATCGCGGATTACCTGGAAGGTGGGAGCGCTTTTCACCGGTGTCGACTGCGCTGTGTTCGGGCATACCCACAGCCCCCTCGTCAAGGATCGGGGGGGAGTCCTTTTCTTTAACCCCGGCAGCCCCACTGACAGGATGTTCGCCAAGAGGAACACCGTTGGTTTTCTCGATATCACCGACCGGATAGAGCCCCGGATAGTGGATGTCCGGGCACCCGAGAAAGAGGATGGGAGCCAGTGGAAGAGGTAGGAGCAGTTGGCTGGTCGCAGACCAGGCACGGGCGCGCGCTGGTGGGCGAGACTCCCCAGAGCTTGATCTACAGCGTTGTAACCGGCGCCCTTGACTCCTGCGGCCTCTCCATACAGGACATCGACGTCGTGATCGACGCCGGCAGCGACTTCCTGGACGGGAGGGGCATCTCGTCCTGCGTGACCGCCGACGCCATGGGCGCGCAGTTCAAGGAGGAATCCAAGGTGGCCGGTGACGGCCTCCTGGCGGCTATATACGCGTACATGCGGATCGCCTCGGGCCTTTGCAGCACCGCGGTGGTGGTGGCCTACGGGAAGAGCTCGGAGAGCTCGGTTCGCAAGCAGGCCCGGACGATGGCTGAACCGTTCTACCTGAGATCCCTTGGGCTCGACGCGCTTTCCGCCGGAGCCCTCCAGGCGCGGGCGTTCATGCGGCATTACGGCATCGACCCCGGCGCTTGCGCCGCGGTGGCGGTCAAGAACCGCAGGGCGGGAGTGAAAAACCCCCACGCGCAACTGACCGAGGAGTTGACGCTCGACCAGGTGGAGCGGTCACCGGAGATAATGTCGCCGATACGGAAGCTCGAGGCGTGCCCGATAACCGACGGCGCGTGCGCGGTGGTCCTGGCCGAGGGGCGGATGGCCCGGTCTATCGGCGCCCGGACCGCGTGGATAACCGGAATAGGGCACAGCGCGGATGCTTACAGCCCGGGCGTCAGGGAGCTCCAGAGGGCGGCCTCGGCGAAGCGGGCAGCGCGGAGCGCCTACGAGATGGCGGGCGTTAGTGACCCCTTGAGCGAGCTGGACCTCCTGGAGGTCAGCGAGTTCTACGCCTACCAGGAGCTGATGCTCTACGAGGCGCTTGGTCTGTGCGGTGAGGGGGAGAGCGCGGATATCCTGGAAGCCGGGGTAACCGGTCCCGGAGGCAGGGCACAGGTCAACCCGTCAGGCGGCGCGCTGTGCGCGAACCCGCTGGTGGCAACCGGCCTGGTGCGGCTTGCCGAGGCCTCGGCCCAGGTGAGCGGGAGGGCGGGCGGCCTTCAGGTCGAGGGGGCGAGGAAGGCACTCGCCCACGCCGGCGGAGGCCTGGCGATGCAGACTGCCGCATGTATCGTGGTGGAGAGATGACAGGACCCCTCCCCTTGAGGGCGGACAGTCCGCCTCCGGGTAGATGGGAGGCGAAGAGATGGCAAGGTTGGAAACAGAAGGAGGTAATCCGTTAAATGGCCCGCGCGGTAGCGGTTGTTGGAACAGGGCAGACCAGGTACGTCAGCAGGCGCGAGGACGTCAACATCCCCGAGATGGTCCGCGAGGCGGCGGTAAGGGCGATGGAGGACGCCGGGGTGACCGCCGATGACATCGACGCAGTGGTGGTGGGCAGCGCACCGGAGATATTCGAGGGGGTCAACAGCCCGGAGAACTGGGTAGGCATCGCCGCCGGCG
>JAHIPE010000215.1 GCA_018894655.1 Actinomycetota bacterium | reverse complement strand
GTGACCGAACGTAGGAGAGCACACCGCCGGCCGCCAGGAGCAGCAGAAGTCCTATTATTAAAGCCGTTTGAAAACCGGTCAGCCCTCGTGCCGCCTCACCGACCGCCTCTACGGCTTTTCTCACCCTGTCCTTGATTTCGCGTTTTGTCTGCATTGCTTAATAAGGATACCATAGCAATACAAGCAAATCAATATTCCTGCGTGGTTAATAGTGAAAAGTACAAAACGCAACATTCGTGCCAGGCACCATTGTTGCGTTTTGCCACATATTTGCTACCTCTTTGCAAGATGGCCCCCCTTCATCCCCCTGGTTAGACGACGATGTTGACCAGTTTGCCAGGAACCACGATGACCTTCCTGACCTCTTTCAGGGCGATGAACTTGCGTGCGTTCTCGCAGGCAAGGGCTTTCGCTTCCATCTCCGCCTCGGAGATATCGGAGGGTACGGCGATACGGTCTCGCACCTTGCCGTTAACCTGTACCACAAGGGTTATCTCCTCGGGCCGGGCCAGTTCCTCATCGAAGGCGGGCCACGGGTGCTGGTGGACGCTACCATGCTTACCCAGTGCTTGCCAGAGTTCCTCGCAGATGAACGGGGTGAACGGCGCGAGCAAGTTGACGGCCGCCTCGACCGCCTCTCCCAGCACGTCACGGTCGACATCTCCATCGGAGGTGTAGTGGTAGATGCCGTTCACCAGTTCCATGATGAAGCTGACCGCGGTGTTGAACGCGAACTCCTCTATGTCCCGGGTTACGTTCTTGATCGTGCGATGGGTGAGGCTCCGCATGGCGCGGTGCCGTGGTTCATCTACGCCGGAGGCGAACTCGCCCTGGGAAAGCAGGGCAACGTACCGCTCCTGGACCATCCGCCATACCCTTGACAGGAATCGGCGTGCCCCCTCGACGCCCTGGTCGTTCCAGTCCTTGCTTAGCTCCGGCGGCCCCAGGAACAGGATGTATAGCCGGAGAGTGTCGGCGCCCAGCCGGTCGATGTAATCGCCGGGGGTTACAACGTTTCCCTTGGACTTGCTCATCTTGGCGCCGTCCATGATTATCATGCCCTGGCAGAGGAGTCGAGAGAACGGCTCCTTGAAGTCGATCAGCCCCAGGTCATAGATAACCTTGGTGAAGAACCGCGAGTACATCAGGTGCAGTATCGCGTGCTCTATGCCGCCGATGTACTGGTCCACCGGCATCCAGTACGCGGCGTCCTCGACATCGAAAGGCCCGTCATCGTCGTGGGGGCTCACGAACCGGAAGTAGTACCAGGAAGAATCCACGAACGTGTCCATGGTGTCGGTCTCGCGCCTCGCCTCCACCCCGCAGCGGGGGCACTCCACCTCGTAGAACGACTTCTCGAGTGGCAGGGGTGACCTTCCGTCCCGGCGAACGTCCAGGTCCTCGGGTAGCAGGACCGGGAGGTCCTCCTCGGGCACCGGCACCGTCCCGCAGGAGTCGCAGTAGATGATGGGGATCGGCGCTCCCCAGTACCTCTGGCGCGACACCAGCCAGTCACGCAGGCGGTAGTTCACCGCCCTTTCTCCCCACCCCCTTGATTCCAGGAGATCGCAGACATCCTCAAACCCCAGGTCGCTGGGGATACCGTCAAAGTCCCCCGAGTTCACCATTGTCCCGGTGGCCTCGTACGCCTCGGTCATCCCGTCAGGGGAAAGCTCACCATCGGGCGGTTGGATTACAATCCTGACCGGTATGTCGTACTTCCGCGCGAACTCGAAGTCTCGCTGGTCGTGCGCCGGTACCGCCATCACCGCCCCGGTACCGTACTCGATGAGCACGAAGTTGGCGGTGTATACCGGGACCCTCTCGCCGTTGACCGGGTTCACCACGTAGTCCCCCAGGAAGACCCCGTCCTTCTCGGCGCCCTGAGCGGTCCGCTCGAACGAGGAGACGCCACCTACCCTCTCTCGAAACGCCGCCACCTCTTCCCTGCGTGCGGCGTCACCCTCCACCAGCCGGTCCACAAGTGGGTGCTCGGGCGCCAGCAGGAAGAACGTTACGCCGTAAAGGGTGTCGGGCCTGGTGGTGTAGACGCGTATTATCTCGCCGGTGGACTCCAGCGTGAAATCGACCTGGGCGCCGTGGGACTTACCTATCCAGTTACGCTGCATAGTGAGGACACGCTCCGGCCAGTCCTCCAGGAGCTCCATGTCATCCAACAGGGCGTCCGCGTATTGAGTAATCTTGAAGAACCATTGGTTCAGCCACTTCTTCTGCACCACGGCTCTGCACCGCTCGCACGAACCGTCGGGAAGGACCTGCTCGTTCGCCAGGACGGTACCACAGGAGGGGCACCAGTTGGCCTCGGCGTCCCCCTTGTAGGCAAGCCCCATCTCGTACATCTTGAGGAAAAACCACTGGGTCCAGCGGTAGTACTCCGGGTCGCAGGTGGATATCTCCCTGGACCAGTCGTATGCGTATCCGAGCCTCTTCAGGTCAAGGCTGATCAGCTCGATATTGTCGCGGGTCCAGGTCGCGGGATGCGACCCCTCCGATATCGCCGCGTTCTCGGCAGGCAGCCCGAATGCGTCGTACCCCATGGGGTTTAGAACCGTGTACCCGGTCCGCCAGTAGTACCTCACCAGGACGTCCCCCAGCGAGTAGTTTGCTACGTGACCCATGTGGGCGGGCCCGCTGGGGTACGGGTACATCACCAGTACGTACTTCTTGGGCCGGTCGGGGTCCTGTACCGACAGGTAAGCACCCTGTTCCTTCCAGCGCTCCATCCACTTCTCTTCTATTGCCCGGTGATCGTACTGCGGTGTCATCTCGGTTCACCTCCACATGGCAACCGATAATAACACAGTCAACATCCGTTGCACCCGGATTGTTTCTGAACATTCCCGACAAAATCCTTCCACTAAGTGTTAGTGTTACACACCTTTGACTGCGCTCCATGTGGCAGTGGTTGCCCCTTAAAGGAGTGAGGCAATGGAAGCCAAATGATGGTAGAATATCGTCGCCCGGAGGGGTATATGGGAAAGGTCGGATTGACAGAGGCATTGGTGAACTGGGAATGTCGGATGAAAAGAAGAACTCATATTGTCTTGACGGCGGGCGCGGCAGCGGTGCTACTCCTGTTGTGCTCGACACCGCATGCCTCCGGCTGGCCCCAACTCGGGGCCACCCAGGAGTACGCGGTCAACGACGAGCTTGCCGACACGAACTGGGAGTTCTCCTTCGCGCAGCTAACCGACCTCCACATTGGTAAGGGAGTGGACGACTACGGCACCGCCGGTTACGACGACGCGGCCCCGGCCGGAGACGTGGGTACCCCGGCGCAGAACCTGAGGTCGGCGGTGAACTGGATAAACGCAAACCGGTCCAGCAACAAGATCAAACTGGTGGTCATCACCGGCGACATCTCCGACAGCGGCGAGAAGTCGGAGTTGCTCAAGGCAAGGGAGATACTGGACACACTCACCGTCCCCTACGCACCGGTCATAGGGAACCACGACATCTGGCCCTACACCGCCTCCGAAGAGAG
>JAHIPE010000214.1 GCA_018894655.1 Actinomycetota bacterium | reverse complement strand
AGGCGAGCGCCTCGGCAGAGATGGCCTCCGCCGGGTTGGGGGCGGCGCGTGGCGAGTTGATGGCCCACGTGGAGTACCCCCCCGAGCGGGAGGTGGTGGGCGAGGAGCCGAGGATAGGGACGGTGATATGCCGCTGCGGCACCAACATCGGTGGGGTGGTAGACGTACCGGCGGTGGTGGAGTACGCGCGGACGCTTCCCAACGTAGCCTTTGCCGAGGAGCGCCTGTACGCCTGCAGCCAGGACGCCCAGGAGTGGATAAGGGATATCGTGCGGGAGCATAACCTGAACCGGTTGATGGTGGCGTCGTGTACCCCCCGTACCCACCAGCCGCTTTTCCGGGAGACGATGCGGTCGGCGGGCCTCAACAAGTACCTGTTCGAGATGGCGAACATCAGGGAGCACTGCTCCTGGGTCCACATGAACCTTCCCGATAACGCCACCGAGAAGTCCAAGCTCCTGGTGAAGATGGCGGTGGAGAAGGCGGCGCTCCTGGAGCCGCTCACGGAGGGGGTCTCCCCGGTTACGCCCCGCGCGCTGGTCATCGGGGGCGGCGGCGCCGGCATGACCGCCGCGCTGCGCCTCGGTGACGCGGGCTTCACCACCTACCTGGTGGAGAAGGAGCCGGTGCTCGGGGGCAACATGCGCCACATCTTCAGGACCGTCGAAGGCGGGGATGTCGGAGCCTACCTGAGTGAGCTTACCGGAAAGGTCAGCGGCCACGGCAGAATAGAGCTATTCCTGGGCTCCACGGTTGACAAGGTCGACGGCTTCGTGGGTAAGTTCCACACCACGCTATCCACCCCGGACGGGCCGGTGGAGATCGACCACGGCGTGGTTGTGGTCGCCACCGGGGGGGTCGAGTATGAGCCGAAGGACGGGGAGTACCTCTTCGGGCACGACGAGCGGGTCATCACCCAGACCGAGCTGGAGAGGCGAATCCACGAGGACCCCGGCTCGCTTGCCGGGGTGCGAAACGTGGCCATGATACAGTGTGTCGGCTCCCGGAACGACGAGAACCCGTACTGCAGCAAGATATGCTGCACCGTGGCGGTGAAGAACGCGCTGGCGCTAAAGCGGCAGAATCACGACATCGGTGTCCACGTCTGCTACCGGGACGTGCGGACGTATGGGTTCACCGAGGACCGGTACCTGGAGGCCCGCCAGCGTGGGGTCGATTTCATCCGCTTCGACGAGGACGCGCCACCCGAGGTAAAGCACAGTTTCGGGGACCTGCTCCTCAAGGTGGCCGACCGCAACGTGCGGGGCGAGGAGGTCGCGCTGGTGTGTGACCTGGTCGTCCTCTCCGCCGGGGTGGTAGCAAACCCCGACGCGGCCGGGCTCGGCCCCAAGCTTAAGGTGCCGCTTACCGCCGACGGCTTCTTCCTGGAGGCGCACGTGAAGCTGAGGCCGGTCGACTTCGCCACCGACGGGGTGTTCGTGGCCGGGTTGGCCCACTACCCCAAGACAATAGGCGAGAGCCTGACCCAGGCCTGCGCGGCGGCCGCGCGGGCGGAGTCGGTGCTCTCCAAGGAAAACGTGGTAACCGAGGGTATGGTGGCGCGGGTGGACGAGGAGGTGTGCTCGGGCTGCCGCCAGTGCGTGAGCCTGTGCAGTTACGAGGCGATTGATTTCGACGAGGAGAGGGCGGTGGCGGTGGTGAACAGTGCCCTGTGCAAAGGGTGCGGCGTCTGCACCGCGGCCTGCACCTCGGGGGCGAACACGCTGCTCGGGTTCAAGACCGAGCAGATCTACGCGCAGATAGAGGCCGCCTGCGGACCGTTGTAATATGCCGTTCCCCTCCCGCGGGGAATGTATGGATGATGGGATAGCGACGGACAGATGAGCCAAGAGCCCGAGAAAAAGGAAGACAAAGACCAGGTAAGGATACTCGCGTTCCTGTGCAACTGGTGCTCGTACGCCGGAGCCGATCTCGCAGGGGTAAGCAGGTTGCAGTACCCGCCGAACGTAGTGGACATCCGGGTCATGTGTACCGGAACAATATCCCCCTACCATGTGCTGAAGGCGTTCCAGATGGGGATAGACGGCGTGCTCATCGCCGGGTGCCACATCGGCGACTGCCACTACCTGAAGGGCAACTACATGACCTACAAGCGTTTTCAGGTGATAAGGGACATCCTGAGGTTCATCGGGATAGGAGAGGACCGCCTGCGCCTGGAGTGGGTGTCGGCGGCCGAGGGGGAGAAGTACGCCCTGGTGATAAAGGAGTTCACCGGGCAGGTGGAGCGGGCCGGGGCGAGCCCCTTGAGGTCAAGGTGGGAAGCCAACCCGGATAACTGGGACCGGATAAGGGAGGCGTTCAAGCTTTTCCAACACCCTTGAGCCGCGTCTCTTGAGGCAGCTCCGATGATTCAAGTTGGTCTTGCTTCTGTGCGTATGCGTACACGCCGCTTGTCCATCTGTACTGCCGCTGTGATAACAGAGCTCCGGGCGGCCTAAGAGACCGCCCTCAATCGGTGGTGGTCCTGGGTCAGTCGCGGAGCGAGGAGAAAGGCATCGTGTCGAAGATAACGGACAAGGCCCGCGACATCATGGGAAAAGAGGTTGACGGCGTTCTTGCCTTTCGCCTGGAAGGAGGCAGCCACGTCCCGCACCTGTTCAACGCGGACGATATCGAGCAGATGGCCGGGGAGTACCCGGCGGGGGAGCGCTACCCGGTGGCGTCGATCGTCAGGCGGCTCCAGTCGGCCAAGCCCGGGATACGGCTCGCGGTCGTGGTCCGGGGGTGCGACGAGCGTGCCTTGATCGAGCTGGCAAAGCAGGGGCAGGTGGACATGGAGCACCTGGTCCTGCTGGGGCTTGCCTGCGGTGAGGAACTGGCGGGGGCGTGCGGGTGCTCCCAACCGTACCCCTCCGAGGTGCTGGAAGGGGAGAAAGCCGAGGGGGACCTTGACCTGGGGATGGTT
>JAHIPE010000213.1 GCA_018894655.1 Actinomycetota bacterium | reverse complement strand
GGAGATCGAGGGGGACAAGCGGTTCGAAGTCTGCCTTAACCCGGGGTGCCCTACCAATCTAGAGGTCGCAGATGAGGGAATGGCCGAGATACTGAAAGAGCTGCAGGGCGCCACCGTCCTGGGCGCTTGCCCCGATTGCGGTGGCAAGATAAGGGTCAAGAGGGGGAAGAGGTCGGGCAAGAGGTTTGCCGGGTGCGAGGGCTTTCCCAAGTGCAGGGTCTCATATCAACTCCCGCAAGAAGGAGAGATCAAGCGATCCGGGGAAAGCTGTGATGAGTGCGGGGCCCCGATCATTCTGCTCGACCACAAGGGGCGCAAGCCGCAGAAGATGTGCATTAACCGGGAATGCAAGACCAACTCCGAAGGAGAGCCGGATGCCGGGGAGGGGTAGGGGAGGGGGAGCCGGGTCGCGTTCCAGCGGATAATGAGGACGGCATGGACAAGGTAACCATATTCGGCGCGGGGCATGTGGGCGCCACCACCGCTTTCTACCTTTCGTTGTCATTGAATGTAGAGGTGGCGCTGGTCGACGTTGAGGAGGGCAGGGCCCGCGGGCTGGCGCTGGACATCGAGCAATCACTTCAGTACACGGGTTCGTGCTCCCGCCTGGAGGGCGGGGCGGACCCCGGGGCGGTGGCTGAATCCGACCTGGTGATCATCACCGCGGGCCATCCCCGCTTGCCCGGCATGTCCCGGCTCGACCTGACCGGCAGGAACGCGCCGATCGTGACCTCTATCGCCAGGGAGACCGCGCGGTGGGCGCCGGGCGCGGTGGTGGTGGTGGTGACCAACCCGGTCGACGAGATGACCTATCTTACCTGGAAGGCGGGCTCCTTCCCCGAGCGCGTGATAATGGGCATGGCGGGGGTCCTGGACACGTCCCGCTTCTTCTGTTTCCTTCACAGGATGGCGGAGCGCCCGGCGAGCGATGTCGAGGCCATGGTGCTGGGGACGCACGGGGACGACATGGTGCCGCTGGTGGATTGGTCCAGGGCGGGGGGCGAGCCGCTCGGCGAATCGGTGGACCCCGACACGCTGGCGGAGGTTGTGGAGCGCACCCGCGGCGGCGGCGCCGAGATCGTGAGCCATCTGAAGAGCGGAAGCGCCTACTTCGCCCCGGCGGTCTCCATAGGGGTCATGGCGCTGGCGATCCTGGGGGACACAGGGGAGGTGCTGCCGGTTTCGGCGTTCCTGGACGGCCAGTACGGGATAAGCGGGATATTCCTCGGCGTCCCGGCGCGGCTGGGCCGAGGCGGCGTCACAGAGATAGTGGAGCTTCCCCTCTCCGATGGAGAGCGCCGGATGCTTGGGCGCGCCGCGGAAGGCGTCAGGAAAAGGGTTTGTGATCTACCGGACGATTTCCTCCGATGAGAGTACTTTCCACACGCCGGCTCGGCCGCCTGGTCGAATCCCTGTGCGAGGAGGTGTCCACCGAGCTTCCCGCGGACGTGGTGGAGGCCCTCTCCCGTTACCGCCGGAGCGAGGAGTCCCCCACCGGGCGCAACGTGATAGACATGATTCTCGAGAACGCCGGTGAGGCACGAAGGCTCGGGGTGCCGCTCTGCCAGGACACCGGTGTATTCACGGTATACCTTACGCTTGGCGCCGGCACCGCCCTGGACGGGGATTTCGCGGGTGAGGCGTCCGCGGCGCTGGCCAGGGCCACGGAGCGAGGTTCGCTTCGCCCCTCGGTGGTGAGGGACCCCACGGGTGGGCGGGAGAACACCTGTGACAACACGCCCCCGCTCCTGGAGGTGAGCGTCTCACGTGGCGACGAGACCACGCTGGGGGTGCTGGCCAAGGGAGGGGGGTGCGAGATGGCGTCCCGCGTGGCGATGCTGCCCCCCGGGGCCGGCTGGCCGGGGGTGCTTGATTTCATCCTCGAGGTGGTGGAGCGCCGGGGGGCCGGGGCTTGCCCGCCCCTGGTGCTGGGGGTCGGCATAGGCGGGAGTTTCGACGCGGCCCCGAAGCTGGCGAAGAGGGCCCTGCTCGCTCCACTGGACGAACCGAACCCGGACCCGGAGGCGTCCCGCCGCGAGGAGGAGTTGGTCGGGGCGGTGAACCGGTTGGGCATCGGGCCGGGAGCGCTCGGCGGGACCGTTACCTGCATCGGGGCGAGGATACTCGAGGCCCCGTGCCACATGGCAACGCTGCCGGTGGCGCTCGGCGTCAACTGTCACTCGCTCAGGCGCAAGGTCATTACCATATAGGGGCTGCTCGCCGTGGATGAAGAAGCAAACGACACATCTCGGGCCGGTGAGGGCGGGGAGGAGCCCGGCGCGGGGCTAAGCCTCGAGGTTTCCGGGTTTCGCAAGGTGCTCCGCAACCGGGACTTCCGCGCCCTGTGGATAGGGCAGGGGATATCCGGCATCGGCGACTGGGTTATCGTGGGCGTGCTCCTAGACACCGTCAACCGTATGGGCGGGCCCTTAGGCCTGGTCTGGATGATGGTATTCAGGTTCCTGCCCGCGTTCCTGTTCGGGCTTCTCGCCGGGGTCGTAGTGGACCGGCTGGAGCGCAAGACTATCATGATCGTGAGCGAGATCGCCCGGGCGGTACTGGTGGTCCTCCTGGCGTTCTCCAACTCACTAGCCATGATCTGCGGGCTCGTGTTCGGAATAGAGTGCTTTACCTTGCTGTTCGGCCCCGCCAGGGACGCCTCCATCCCCGACCTGGTCAAGCCCAAGGACGTGATGACCGCAAACTCCCTGATGTCCACCAGCACCTACCTCACCATGGCGCTGGGCACGATGATAGCAACATTGATACTGGGATTCGCGGCGATCATGTACAAGTACCTTCCGTTCATCTCCGGCATGGTCGAGAAGGCGCAGTTTCAGCACCAGTTGGCGTTCATCGTGGACGCGCTGACGTTCCTCGCCTCCGCGATGTTGATATTCACCGTCGCCTTTCCCCGGCGATGGGAGAAGAGGCCCGAGATCTCGTCGGCACATATATACAAAGACCTGAAAGAGGGCCTGCGGTATATGTGGGAGAACCAGCTCACCCGCTCCATCCTGGGGGTGATGACAATCGGCTTCATAGGCGGCGGCTCTCTCTACATACTGGGCGCGCCGTTCGCCGAGCAGGTAATGGGTGCGGTCGGGGCGAAGTTCACGCTTATACTGACCGTCCTCCTCAGCGGGGTCGTGGTCGGGGCGGCCATGGCCCCCTGGGCGGGAAAGAGGTTTCCCAAGGAGAAGTGGTTCGGCCGCGCGGTGGTCGGCTTCGGTGTGACGATGATATTCTTTACGTTCGTGGACTTTTATCCGCTCTCCCTGATAGTAATCTTCGCGGGCGGCGTGTTCCTGGGCTACCTGATAGTCACCGCCTACACCATGCTGCACGAGAACCTCGCCCCCGAGGTGCGGGGAAGGGTGTTCGCGGCCATGCAGACGATAATGCGCAGTTGCCTGCTGGTTTCGATGGGGGTCTTCGCGTTCGTGGCGTGGCTTTTCCAAAAGTTGATACCCTGGAGTGTGGACGACCCGGTGTTCAAGAGCCTGGACCTGGGGGTAATGACCAAGAGCATATACCCCGCGATGCTCGCCCTCATGGCAGGGGGAGCCCTGGTGATTGTCGGCGGTTTGTTTGCAATAAGGGCGCTCCATAAATGTTTCTACCCCGACTCCGGGGAAGGGGGTGAGGTGGTTGAAGAAGCTGAGGCTGCCACCTGAGCCGGAGGTGCTCCAGGGTCTGTCCGCCGGTGACGAGGTCCTCCTCACCGGCGACGCGCTGACGCTCCGAGACGCCGCCCTGGCCAGGATGGAGGCGCTCGCCGCCCAGGGCGCAGGGCCGCCGTTCGAACTCGCTGGAGAGTTGGTTTTCTACGCCGCCCCGACGCCCGCGGGCGCGGGGAGGCCGTGCGCGGCGATCGGACCCACAACGTCGGCGCGCATGGACCGGTTCCTGCCGCTCCTCCTCGCGTCCGGAGTTGTCGCGGTCCTGGGGAAGGGGCCCCGCGGGGAGGAGGCCAGGGCGAAGCACCAGGAGCACGGTGTGGTTTACTTCACCGCGGTGGGGGGGATAGCCGCCCTGCTGGGCTCTCGAGTGGATGGGATCGAGACGGTTGCCTGGGAGGACCTGGGGCCGGAGGCGGTGCGCAGGGTTTCCCTGAGCGATTTCCCGGTGGTGGTGGCCATTGACTCCGCCGGGCGCGATTATCTCGCTGGACAGCGCGCGCTGTACCGGCGCGACAAGCAGTAGAACATTGGTCTTGCCCGTAGTTGTATAATTCAAGATTCAAGACCTGACCCCGGAGGTAACAGGCGGAGGGCCGTTGAAAGAGGCTGGCACCGAGGAACAATCCCCCGAGTTGGGGAAGAGTACAGGCAAGTTCATCACGTTCGAGGGAACCGAGGGCTGTGGCAAGACGACGCAGGCGGAGATGCTCTCTCGACACCTCCGCTCGGAGGGCCGGGAAGTGGTGATGGTCCGGGAGCCCGGCGGGACGGTCGTTGGCGAGAAGATACGGGAGATACTGCTTGATCCACGCTCCGGCGACATCGCCCCCATTACAGAGGCGCTGTTGTTCGCGGCGGACCGGGCGCAGCAACTCAGGGACGTTGTGCGCCCCGCGCTTCGTAAAGGGAGCATAGTTGTAGCCGACCGCTACGTTGACAGCTCACTGGCGTACCAGGGCGTGGGAAGGGGTTGCGGCCTGGAGGCGGTCAAGAACCTTAACGACTGGGCCACCGGCGGCCTCGAGCCGGACCTCACCATCATCCTGGACCTGCCCCTGAAGGAAGGGCTGGCCAGGGCGGGCCGGGGCGAGTGGGACCGTATAGAGCTCGAGTCACTGGAGTTCCACCGTAACGTCCGGCACGCCTACCAGGCGCTGAAGAACCTTTACCACCAACGGGTTGCGGTCGTAGACGCGCTGGGGGACCCCGGAGTTGTCCACGAACGGGTGTTGGCAGAGGTCGAGAAAGCTATCTAGGAGGGTCGCGAGCACCGTGCTTTTCGATGATGTGGTGGGCCACTCCGCGGCAAAGCTGAGCCTTCAGAGAGCGGTTGAGCAGGGGCACATCAACCACGCTTATCTCTTCACCGGCCCGTCCGCGGTGGGGAAGTTCATCGTGGCCCGCGCCTTTGCCGCCGCCATGCTGTGCCCCGACAACGGTTGTGGCGAGTGCAACGTCTGCAGGAGGGTTACCCTTGAAAAACATCCCGACGTGACCGTAGTAAGGCCCGCGGGGAAGAACATCCCGGTGGAGAAGATACGCGAGATACGGCTCGACGCGTTCCGCAAGCCCTCCGAGTCCGACATCAAGGTGTACATCATCAAGAACGCGGAGCGGATGTGGGAGGAGGGCGCCTCGACGTTGCTCAAGGTGCTCGAGGAACCGCCTGGTAACGTCGTTTTCATACTGGTAACCGCGAACCCCGGGGCTCTTCTGCCAACCATTCTCTCGCGCTGCCAGGAGATACGGTTCACCCGTATCCCTCCGGACGAGCTGAAGGAGTATCTCCTAACCACCAGGGATATTGCCCCCGAGAGGGCGGACCTGGTGGTGCGGCTGACCGGCGGCGTGCTGGGGAGGGCGCTGGACTGGTGCGACGAGCCGTGGCGGCTGACCAGGCGGGACAACGTGATAAGGGCGGCGCGGGCCCTCGGCAGGGCGGACCTCAACCGGACGCTGGAGATGGCGAGTGAGCTCCTGAGGGATGTGCGCGCGCCGGTGGACGAGTTGGTGTCACGCTACCAGGATAAAAAGGATGGGCTGGCCGACGGGTCCCTCGATAACAGAACGGTGAGGTTACTGGACAAGGACCTGGACGAGGAGTGCAGGCGGGAGCAGGTGAAGGAGGAGATTCGGGGTGTCAAGGAGTTCCTGTCAACGCTCTCCTGGTGGTATCGTGATATCCTGATATGGGGAGAAGGTGGCGATGTCTCGCTCCTGGTGAACAGGGACCTGGAGGACGAGATAGCCTCCGAGTCGGAGTTCCTGAATGAGCGAAACCTGCTGGAGTGCATCGACATGATAGGAGAGAGCATGAGGGCCGCGGAACAGAACATTCCCGCGCAGCTGAATATCGAGAGCACCATGCTGGGAGTACAAGGGGTACTCTATGCCTAAGGTGGTAGGCGTGTCTTTTCGCCTGGGGGGGAAAGTACACATGTACGACCCGGAGGGGCTTCCCCTGGTGCCCGGGGACGAGGTTGTGGTGCCGGCCGCCAGGGGTGTCGGCTACGGCCGGGTGGTTTCACCCATAAGGGAGATTCCCGCAGGCGAGATGGAGGAGACGCTCAAGAAGATCATGCGCAGGGCGACGCCCAGTGACCGGGAGCGCCAGCGGGAGAACGCTTCCAGGAAAGAGGAAGCTTACCGGACCGCGCGCGGGCTTATCCAGAAGCACGGCCTTTCCATGAAGCTGGTGGACGTCGAGTACGTGTTCGACGGGGGCAACATCGTCTTCTACTTCACCGCCCAAGGGCGGGTTGACTTCCGGGAACTGGTCAAGGACCTCGCGTCCCAGCTCAACTCACGCATAGAGCTCCGCCAGGTCGGCGTCCGCGATGAGGCGAAGATGGTTGGGGGCCTGGGCCCGTGCGGGCGGGACCTCTGCTGCAGCCTGTTCCTGTCGGATTTCGATCCCGTCTCCATCAAGATGGCCAAGGAGCAAGACCTCCCCTTGAACCCGTCCAAGATCAGCGGGATATGTGGCAGGCTGATGTGCTGTCTCAAGTACGAGGTCGAGGCCTACAGGGAGTTCAACTCACGCGCCCCGTCTGTCGGCAGCCATGTCGAGACCGAACAGGGAAAGGGCAGGGTGCTCGGCTACCAGGTCCCGCGAGGGCTGGTGGTGGTGGAACTGGAGGCAGGCCACAGGGTCGAGGTACCTGTCAATGGATTGGCGTCGCGTAAGGAACACCGGGTGAAGAAGGGCCGCAGGGGAAAGCCATCTGGCGGGGACGGCGGCGCTCACGACTAAGTACCCCGTTCCATAAATACGGTGTCGTATCGAGAGCGCCGAGGCGCCGCTCATGCAAGGCGCGCGACCGAGCTGTACTCCGTGAGTACCGCGAGGGAGCGGAACGCAGCAGGTGCGGATGCATCGACGTTCGAATACAAGCGT
>JAHIPE010000212.1 GCA_018894655.1 Actinomycetota bacterium | reverse complement strand
GCATCTGGTTCGTCCAGACCAGGGGGGCGGTTGTGCTCGGCGCGGGGATATTCTGCCTGATATTCAACGTCATCTTCTACATCGGCGCCTGGAAGAAGATAAACGCGATAATCGGGGATGTCGTCTCCCTGGCGCGCAAGGTGCCGCTTATCGGCGAACTGCTGGGGGACGTGATCCTGGGGCTTACCAAGAACATGCTGACGGTGCGCGTCGCGCCGGGGTACTGGCTGCTGATACCCGCGGGCATCCTCCTGGTGGTGGGAGGGACTATCCGGCTGGCCCACCGGCCCGGCTGGCCCACCGGCATCAGGCCGTAGCGAGAACGCCGGGGGAGGCTATTATGAACGGAATCCAGAGGGAGGGCGAGGAGCGCATCCATGAACTGGCGCGCAGGAAGAGCGTGGGCCGGAACATCGAGTGGCTCAGGGAGAACCTCGCCCCGGTGCGCGTCATATACACCGACCTGGACGGGACGATGGTCGGCCCGCTCGGGTGCTTCTTCCGTGACAGCGAGTGGGAACCGACGCTGCGCCCGGCCCGGGCTCTGCTGGCGGCGTTCGCCCGAAACGTTGACATCATGCTCGTCTCGGGCAGGCATAAGGCGCAGCTCAGGGAGACCGCGCGCATCCTGGGATGCGTGAACTACGTCGCCGAACTGGGGACCGAACTGGTGTACAACCTGGGGCAGGAGGTCATAATGAACATCGGGGACCTGGAGGTCACCGGTGACTCGGTCTACGACACGATAGTGGAGACCGGGGTGGTGGACCTCCTGCTTGATGAGTACCCGCGCCGCCTGGAGATGCACGCGCCGTGGTCGGACGTGCGCGACTGCACGCCGCTCCTCAGGGGGCTGGTGGACCTGCGGGAGGCAAGAGCCCTGCTGGACGCCGGGGGGTTCGGCGGGTTCGAACTGGTGGATAACGGCGTCATTCCCCGGAAGAGCCCGACCCTGGACGTGCCGGTGACCCGCGCTTATCACCTCGTTCCGCTGGGGGTGAGCAAGGAGCAGGCGGTCCGCAGGGACCGGGAGCACCGCGGTATCAGGAGGGAGGAGACGGTCGCGGTGGGCGACGCCGAGGCCGACCTCCCGTTCGCGCACGAGACCGGGGCTTTCTTCATGGTCAGGAACGGCCTGGACAACAACCCCCATCTGGCTGGGGAGATAAAGGATTTGCCCAACGTGTTCGTGACCGGGGAGAGGATGGGGCTTGGCTGGGCGGAGGTGGTCGAGACCCTGCTCGGCCTGTTCTAGTCCCTCGTTCCATAGATATGGTTAAGCACCGAGAGCGCCCCCGCGCCGCTCCTTAAGTGCGCGCGACTGAGGCGTACTCCTGTAGTACGCCGAGGGAGCGGAACGCAGCCGGAGTGGACGGGAGCGGGGCTCGAATGCCAGCGTATTTATGGAGCGGGGGACTTAGTCCCCCTAGCGCTTCTTGTGCCCCGACGCGGGGGTGAGCGTGTAGATGCGGAACGCCACGCTCTCGATGTAATCGCGTCCCTCCAGGGGGTCCTTCAGGCGGCCGGGTATCGCGTCCAGCCCGTTAAACGCGCCGCTTACCGCTCCGGCGATCGCCCCCAGGGAACTCGAGTCACCCCCGGCACTCGCGGCGATAACGACCGATTCTTCGAAGTCGTACGGGCTGCGGATGAACGCGAAGAGGGCTCCCGGCACGGCCTCCATGACGTGCCCCCCGTTGCCGAAGAAGTCGAAGCCGTCCTCCGGGCTTGCCCCCAGGAAGTCCGACAGGCAGGCTATCTTGCCCGAGAGCACCGGGTTTATGTTCCTGACGAACCCGGCGATCTCCTCGACGAATGAGGTGCGGTCCACCGCGCCCTCGTCCCGTACTCCCAGGGACACCGCCAGCGCGACCGCGACCGCGCCGGCGGCCGCGGCCGGGTCGGTGTGGGTCAACCGGGCCTGCTCGGAGGCCGTCCTCCTGAGGCTGTCCGGCTCGTGATAGTAGCGAAGGCCTACGGGCGCCGCCCTCGTGGCCGCGCCACACCCGGCCGACGGGACACCGCTCTCGTCCGGGCTCGTTCCCTCGGACAGCCTCCGGCTGGCGGTGGCGCACGCCCGGCCGACGCCGCGCGCCTCCTTGATGCCGTCATCGGACGCCTTTATCCACCTGCCGAACACCCGCCCCACGTGCTCGCGGTCACCCCGGCCCATCTCCAGGATCGACTGCGCCAGCGCGACGGCCATCTGGGTGTTGCTGGTCACCCGGCCGGCGCCGAAGCGCCCGTCCGAGTACGTGGTGACGCGGCCGTACTCGAGGGCTATCTCCTCGGGTGGCAACCCCTCGACCGGCGCCCCCAGCGCGTCCCCGACCGCGCACCCGATGAGCGCCCCCTTGAACCTGTCCATCAGCAGTTTTTCCGCCATCTCCACCCCACCCCCCAACCCTTGAGGGGCGACTCTCAGTCGCCCTCCGGGGTCTCCCTCGTAGCGCCGGCATCTTGCCGGCATCTTTCCCCTTGAGACGCGACTCTCCAGTCGCGGTCCCTTCCCTCCCCTTGAGCCGGGACTACCAGTCCCGGTCCGGAATGCTGACTGAACCCCGCACTCAAGGGAAGGTCTTAATCCCAAACATCGTGAGTATATCACGCGCCCACTTACCTGCTCCGGTTCGGCGCCGTGCTAGAATCGAGCAGACACACGATCGGGAGCGACGCTATGACGGGTGACCAGGCGAAGCGGGAGATACCGGCGGTCGGCCTGTGGGGTTTCTCGCACTGCGCCTTCTGCGATTCGTGGTACCCGTGGTCGGGCGGGACCTTTGATGAGAGACTCGCAAGGTTGGTGAACGACCTCGTTGACTCCGGCGCGAACTCGTTTCGCCCCCACATCCACTGGCGACAGGTGGAGCCTCTGCTGGTCGCCGACTTGGGGACTCCAGGGGAAGTAACCGGCGCGCTGGTGGAGGAGTACGCTACCGGCGTTAACGGTGTTGACTGGCGCAGGTACGACCGGATGATTGATTCCCTGGTAGACGCCGGTATCGAGCCGCATATCGTGCTGGGGGCCGCCTACGATTTCCAGGTGCCCGTCCTGGAGTCGGGCGACGGGCGCACCCTCGCCGTGCCGGATAACCTGGGGCGCGACAGGTACCTGGCCCACGCCTACCTCCACGCCCGGGCGGCGGTCAGGCGTTACCGGGACCGGGTCCACCTGTGGCAGATTGAGAACGAGCTGAACGTGGCCGGCGAGACGATGTTGTTTTTCCGCTGGAGGAGCGGGAGGTCGTGGCTGGACCGCGGTTTTCTCATCGCCCTGGTGGAGACCCTGGCCCGTGCCGTCAGGGAGGAGGACCCCGCCGCGCTCACCAGCCATAACTTCCACACCGACCTGAGAATCGTCCCGGGCATCTACGACTGGCGAAAAGACGTTACGAGGTGGCTGTCGTTCATTGACGTGGTCGGGGTGGACAGTTACCCCAACTACATCTTCGGTTGGCCTTCCCGTGGGCGCGTGGTGGGAAAGGCAGTGCGTAAGGCGGTGGAGGTTTCCGGCGGCAGGCCGGTGATGGTACTGGAGTCCGGCTACCCGGTTCGCCCTCGCTACAGGGGCTTTAATGAGGCCCGGCAGGCGGAGTACGCGCGGTACGCGCTACTCTCGGCGCTGGAGGCCGGTGCCCGCGGGTTTTACTACTACGAGATGTGCTCGCCGGAGGGGTACCCGGTGGAGGGCCCCTGGAGCGACCGGTTCCTCCAGAGCGTCGAGCCGTGGTGGGGGATGGTCCGCCGCGATGACTCCAGGCGGCTTGCGTGGCTCGCCTATAAGAAGGCGATGGAGGACGCCCGAGTGGGCCGCGACTGAACTCCCGACTCAAGTTATAATTGAAGTATGTACATCAGGATCGAGGACGTGAAGGAAACCGAGCGGAGGTTGGGTTCACCGGTGGCGGTGGAGATGGCCTTCGAGATAGAGCCGTACGAGTACGACGTGGTGGAAGGCAGCATGAAGGGCGGCCGCGCCCACGATGTCACCATGTTCATCCGTGACAACGATGACCGGGGCTTGATAGCGGTTATCCGCAAGCCGTTTTTCCCGCCGGGTGCGTTCAGGGCGCCCAGCGGGGCCGCGAACCGGGGCGAGACCCTGGAGCAGGGCGCCCTGCGCGAGTCGCTGGAGGAGACCGGGCTGGAGGTCGAACTGACCTGTTACCTGGCACGGATAAGCGCGAGGTTCACCAGCGGAGACAAGCCGGATATCGACTGGACCTCTCACGTGTTCGACGCGCGGGAGAGAGCTGGAGAGATAGGGCCGATCGACACCGGAGAGATAGCGGAGGCCCGCTGGACCGACATCGAGGAACTGCAGGGAAGAATCCGGCAGGCGCTGCTGGACGCGAACTGGGGGCTTTTCCGTTACCGCGTGGCGCTCACCGACCTTTCCGTGGAGCGGATGGGGAGGGTAACATGAGGTACGAGGAGCCGGTATTCCGCCCCCCCTGCGAGGCGGGAAGCCTGATAATACAGACCACCATCGGCTGCCCCCATAACAAGTGCGCGTTCTGCGGGATGTACAAGGGCAAGAGGTACAGGGTCCGCTCGATTCCGGAGATAGAGAAGGACATCGAGATGGCGAGCCGGATGTGGCCCGACCCTCCCTCGGTGTTCCTGGCCGACGGCAACAGCATCGCCATGAGGGCCGACGACCTGGTCGCGGTCCTGGACCGCGTCGGCGAGACGTTCCCCGGCGTTGAGCGGATATCGTGCTATGGAGGAGCCCGCTTCCTCCGGGAGCGAAAGGTCAGCGATCTCGAACGCTTGAGGGAGCACGGGCTCGAGATAATCTACATGGGCCTGGAGAGCGGCGACGACGAGATTCTGAGAAGGGTGTGCAAGGGCGTCACCGCCGAGGACTACATCCGGGCGGCGGGCAAGGTGAAAGAGGCGGGAATCGAGCTATCCACCTACGTGCTGGCCGGGCTGGGGGGGCGCGAGCGCACCCGCGAGCACGCGACGGGCTCGGCGCTGACCTTAAGCGAGATGAACCCGGACTTCATCCGGATACGAACGCTGGTGCTGCTGCCGGGGGTGCCCCTGTTCGAGCAGTACCGGGAGGGTGAGTTCGAGGAGTGCTCCGGCGGGGAGATAGCCGAGGAGACCCGCCTGTTGCTGGAGAACCTGGACGTCCAGGACGCGATGTTCTTAAGCGACCACGTGTCGAACTACCTGCCGCTCTACGGAAAACTTCCCGAGGACAAGGCCGTGATGATCGCCGCCATCGACCGGGTGCTCGCCCAACCGGACCCGTCAATGCTGAAGCCGCGCGTCATCCGCTCGCTGTAACGATAGCCCGCTGGAACCGGCGGCAGCCGTCAGCGCTTCTCGTAATCCGGGCACTCCGTGGCGTTCGGCCTGGCCGGGTTCGTGCACGCCGTGTGGTAGTCGTTGAGGCAGGTGTCGCAGAGAAGCTTGGGCGCGCTCATCTTCTTTCTTATCTTGAGCCAGAGCCTGGTGAAAGCGTTCATGCGAGTATCATACACAATAAGCCCCAGGCGTTCCCCGCGGCGTCCAGTTTGTCGGTGACGGTGATAGTATGTGGTCGGTCTATGCAATAATCCTGTATGAGGTTACCGGAGAGGGGGTCTAGTGAGGGAGAGCGAGGAGCAGTTGGAGGTCATCTTCTTCGACGTGGGGAATACCCTGCTCAGGCCCCACCCGTCGTTCGAGGCGGTCTGCCGGGAGGTGCTGGATGGGTTCGGCCATGCCGCGACCGACGAGGAGTTGCGCCGGGCGTCGGTGGTC
>JAHIPE010000211.1 GCA_018894655.1 Actinomycetota bacterium | reverse complement strand
TTGTCCACGTCCTCAGCGCCGTAGACGATCACCGGGATGTCAACCGCCTCGGCGACCGCCTTGACGGTCTGGGCCGCTTCCTCGGCCGGCTTGTCGTCACCCCTGGGGTCGGTGCTCCTGAGTCGCAGCGCTATCAGGTCAGCCCCCCACTCGTCCTGGGCCTTCTTGGCCCAGGCCACCGGGTCGGCCAGGACGTCAGCGAGCGGCTCGGCCACCACCGGCGACCACTCCCGGGGGTTATCGTCGTAGACCTCGACCGCGATGAGCGGCCGGTTCGGCATCTCGCCCTCGAAAAGATGGAAAGGCATCACGTTTTCCCCGCCGACCTTGACATCGGCGGTTCCCAGAGTTACCTCCCTTATCTTTGACTCGGTTGTCTCCTTAGGCATCTCGAACGCCATCAACTCTCACTTCCTTTCTAGGTCCGTCAGCCCGCGAACTCGTAGATTGTAATAGAACGCGCACTCGGGCGCATCTACTCCAATCCGGCCTGCGTCTTCGCGGCCCTGAGGGCGTTCTTCAGCAGTATCATGTTGGTGACCGCGCCCACCCCACCCGGAACCGGGGTTATTGCCTTTGCCTTGTCCTTCACGTTATCGAAATCCACGTCGCCCACCGTCCTGGTCTTGGGCTTTCCCTTCTCGTTTGGGACCGGGTTGCCATCGTCGTCGAGCACCTTCACCCGGTTGATGCCGACGTCTATCACCACCGCGCCATCCTTTACCAGGTCCGCGGTGATGAGCCCGGCCTTGCCGGCGGCCACTATAAGTATGTCCGCGCCTGTCGTGTGCTTGGCCAGGTTCCCCGCCTGCGAGGTGAATATATGGGAGACGGTAACGTTCGCGTTACGGTTGAGCGCCAGCAGGGCCACCGGCTTCCCCACGATATTGCTGTGGCCCACCACCACTATCTCCGCGCCCTCGAACTCCACTCCCACACGCTCCAGCAGCTCGATACACGCCGAGGGCGTGCAGGGGGTCAGCGTCGGCTCCCCCAGGGTCAGGCGGCCCATGTTGAACGGGTGGAAGCAGTCGATATCCTTGTCCACCTTGATGGTGTTAATGACCGCCGAGTCGGAGATATGCTCCGGGAACGGCCTGAGCGGCAGTATCCCGCTGACCGCCGGGTCGTCGTTCAACTCCTGGACCACCTTGACGACCTCCTCCTCGGTAGTCTCCGCGGGAAGGGTCTTCTCGATGTAGTTGAACTCCACCGACTCGCAGTTCCTCTCCACCTGCTTTCGGTACATCCTGGAGCCGAAGTCGTCCCCCACCAGCAGGGTGGCTATCCCGGCGGTGATGCCCTTTTCCTTCAGCTTCTCGATCTCGGCGACTATCTCGGCCTTGATCTCATCCGCTATCGCGTTTCCATCGATAATCTCCGCCATATTTACCTCCTCAACCAAGCTTGTCGTAGGTGACCCCCACGACCTTTTCCCTTAACTCTCCCACGCGTGAGAGTATATCTTGTGTTCCTGTCCATTTCTCGCTTGTGAACGCGTCGTCGTCGATGCTGGTGAGATTTATCTTTACGTTCAGGGCCGCGCACCGCGCGCCGGCCTCGGCCAGGAGGGCCGCCACCCCGGCGTCGCTCACCGCGTTGACGTTGCCGATATCGGCCGCGACCTCGCTAAGGCGGGCCACCTCCAGGCACTGCTCGGCTATCCGGTACGGCACCATGGTCGCTTCCTTCAGGGCCGCCTGGACAGCCTCCTTCCGGGCTTTCTTCTCCTCAGTTGTCTCACGGGGCATCTTGAACGCCTTTGAAAGGACCCCGTACACCTCGGTATCCTCCTGCACCAGGCCCTGGAGCAACCCCCGGACCTCCTCCGAGGACACCAGCAGGTCACGTATGCGGTCCTGTACGTCCGAGTACTTCTCCTTGCCCACGGTCAGGTTGGCCACCATGCTGACCAGCGCCGCCCCCACCGCGGCGGCAAGAGCGCTGGCCGCGCCTCCGCCCGGTTCCGGCGAGCTCCCGGCCAGCTTGTCCATGAAACCCAGAATCGAACCTTCAAGGTACATCTATGACTTCACCTCCTGGAGAACGTTCTCCATGATGTTCCGTACCGCTTCCACTGCGGTTGAGTCCGGGGGCAGTTCGGTGAGAGGCTTGCCCGCCACGTCGAGCCGGCTCACCTGCTCGTCCTCCGGGATGACTCCCGCCAGGTCCATGCCGGTGCTCTCTATCGATCTCTCCAGGTCGCCCCCCACGGGCTCCCTGACTCTTGACACCACCAGAAATATCTTCCTTATCTCCAGCTTGAGTTCCCGGGCCAGCGCCCTGATGCGGGCTGCTGTCTCCAGGCCGCGCCGGGACGGGTCGCTCACCACGAACATCACGTCCACCCCCCGCGCGGTGCGGCGGCTCAGGTGCTCCATCCCCGCCTCGTTATCGACCACCACGAAGCGGTAGTTCTCGGCAAGGCTATCCAGGAACACTCGTAGCATATTGTTGATGGCGCAGTAGCATCCCGGGCCTTCCGCGCGCCCCATGCTGACGAGATCGAAATCTTTGGTCTCCACCAGCGCTTGCTCGATCTGCATCTGGAGCAGGTCCTGCTTGGCCATCCCGGCCGGCAACTGCCGCTTCCGCACCTTCTCGGACATCTCCTCCCTGACAGCACCAACGGTGGAGCCCAGATCAACACCCAGGGCCATATCCAGGTTGCTGTTGGAGTCCGCGTCCACCGCCAGGACAGGCACCATGCCCTCCTCCAGGAGGTACCCGATGACCAGGGCCGCAAACGTGGTCTTCCCGGTCCCGCCTTTGCCGGAGATGGCGATTACCGTGCTCAAGCCCCCTCACCCCCGGGGTCGGTGGATCCCAGTCGGGCGGTTTCCCGCGCCTCCTCCAGCCGGCGCTTCACGTTGGGGAACTTCTCGATATCGGTATGGGGCAGGAACATGGCGGAGACGTACTGCTCCATGAAACGGTTGCTGGTTGACAGTTCGAGGTACGTCATCATGTCGGCGATCCGGTCCGCCTCGGCTATCAGGCTCTTGGAGAGGACCATCAGGTAGCTGCCCAGGAGCGAGCCGTTGCCCACGAACTTGATTCTGTCGGTGTCGATATCCGGGAGCAGCCCGATGATTATCGCCTTGTCGATCTCCAGGTACCTGCCGAACGCGCCGGCTATGAGCAACTCCTCCACCGCGTCGATGTCCATCCCCACCTCCTCGAGGAGCACGCTTATGCCGGCGTAGATCGCAGCCTTGGCCCTCATCAGGTTATCGATATCCACGTCGGTGATCAGGATGTCTCGGTTGGTCCCGCTCTCGTCCGCCCACGCCAGGATGTACTCGCCGCCGTACGTTCCCTCCCGCACCCGCGGAGTCTCGAGATCCAGGTTGACCTTTCCGCGCTCATCGAGGATCCCGGTGAGGAACAGTTCCGCCAGCACGTCTATGAGGCCTGACCCGCAGATGCCCAGGGGGCGCCTGTTGCCCACCGTGATTATCATCGGTTCCAGGGTGACCTCGTTTATCCGCACCTGCTCTATGGCCCCCCTTGTGGCGCGCATGCCGTGCTTAACCCCCGCGCCCTCGAAGGCGGGGCCCGCCGAGCAGGAGCAGGAGAGCATCCAGTCCTTGTTTCCCAGCGCCATCTCGCCGTTGGTGCCGATGTCTATGTAGAGCGTCATCTTCTCGGAGTTGAACATCCCCGAGGCAAGAACGCCCGCCACGATGTCCCCCCCCACGTAGGAAGCCACCCCGGGGGTGCACCGCATGTAGACCCCGGACGCTATCCTGATGCCGATGTTGCTGGCCTTTATCCAGGGGAAGTACTGCGCCACCGGGATGTAGGGGTCCACCCGGATATAGCGGGGATCGAGCCCCAGGAGCAGGTGGATCATGGTGGTGTTCCCCGAGAGACACAGGTGTGTGATGTTGCAGAAAGCGATGTCGGTCTTCTCGATCATCTGCTGAATCAGGTTCCAGATGGTGTTCACCGCCGCCGACTGCAGCTTGGCCAGGCCGGTGGAGCGGGTCGAGTAGATTATTCGGGAGATGACGTCCTCACCGTAGGATATCTGCCCGTTGTAATCGGAGGCCTCGGCTATGACCTTTCCGGTCTGCAGGTCCACCAGTTGTGTCGACACCGTGGTGGTTCCCAGGTCGACGGCGATCGCGGCCTGCCGGCGCGAGGTGTCACCCTTCTCCATACGGACCGCCCGGAGGTCCTGGCCCCGGTCCAGCACGGTCACCGTGACATCGAAGCTGAAAGCCCTTATCAGCCCGGGGAGCGACTGGAGCATCGGGTAGTCGATCACCACGTCTTTCATGTCCGCCAGCCTGGACAACTCCCGCTTGATGCGCTCGGCGTCGCTCAGGTTGTCCTCCAGGGTGGGCTTGCCCATCATAAGGTGGAACTTAGCGGTGGGCGGATTGAGCTCCCACTGGGGCAGGCGCTCGGCCCAGTCTTTGGCCGTTAACGTGTACCCCTTGAGCGGAATCGGGGGGCGCCTCAAGAGGGCGCTCTTGTCCCCCAGTTGAGTCTCCAGGGGCACCCGTACCTCGAGGTCCGACTCGATGTTGGCGCTACAGGCCAGGACGTAGCCCTGCTTGACCTCCTCCTCGGAGAGCTTCACCCCCAGCTTCTGGGTTACCTCGCCTTTCTCGACGATAACCCGGCACTTGCCACAGTAGCCCTCTCCCCCGCAGGAGGCGTTAATGTGAACGTCCGCCTGCATGGCCGCGCGAAGGAGGTTCTCCCCCTTGTCGACCTCCAGGCACCGGTCCTCGGGGTGAAAGCAAACCGTACACTTCTCCATACTCTACACTTCCTCATCCCCTGGCGGCCGGCATCAGGCCGGCCGCCTTCGGGGAATTCGTCTGAGTGCCTAGAAAAGGCCCACTATCCTCCCGTCCGGCTCAACGTCGACCGCGTTTCCGGCCGGCGTGCTGGGAAGGCCCGGCATGGTCTTCATGTCCCCGCAAAGCGGGAAGATGAACCCCGCGCCGACCGAGGGGCGGATGTCGCGGATGGGCAGGCGCCAGCCGGTGGGGCGACCCTTCTTGGTCGGGTCGTGAGAAAGCGAGAGATGGGTCTTGGCCATGCAAAGCGGCAGCTTATCGAAGCCCCCTTCGTTCAGGCGCTCCATCGAAGCCTCGGCCGCCGGTGAGTAATCGACGCCGTCCGCGCCGTATATCCTGGTGGCGACCTTCTCTATCTTCTCCTTTATAGAATCATCATCGCTGTAGAGGTAGTGGAAGTCGCTGGGCATCTCGCACGCCTTGACCAGGGCCTCGGCCGCCGCGGTGCCACCCTCGCCCCCCTTGGCCCATACATCGATGGGCTCGCAGAAGTCCGCTCCCGCCTCCAGGGCGATATCGTGAACCATCTCCACTTCCTTGTCCCGGTCGCTGGTCCTGCGGTTGATGGTGACCACCACCGGGATGCCAAACAGCTTCATGTTCTCGATATGCTTGATAAGGTTGGCGCTGCCACTCTCCAGGGCCCCGTAGTTCTCCTTTGCCTGCACGTCCTCGGGGATGGGCCTGCCCGGTATCGCCGGGAACGCGCCGCCGTGCATCTTGAGCGCCCTGATGGTGGCGGTGATGACCACGCAGTCCGGGCGAATCCCGTACTTCTCCATGGCCCGGACCTTGATGTTCATCATCTTCTCGGCCCCGCAGTCGGCGCCGAAACCGCTCTCGGTTACAACGTAATCCGCCAGCTTGGTGGCGATGATGTCGGCCACCACCGAGCTGTTGCCCTGGGCGATGTTGGCGAAGGGGCCTGCGTGCATGAAGCAGGCGTTACCCTCCAGGGTCTGTATCAGGTTGGGGTTGATGGCGTCCTTGAGCAGGGCCGCCATCGCCCCGGCGCACTTGAGGTCCTTGGCGGTTACCGGCTCACCCTCGTAGGTGTACGCCACGACTATCCGGTTCAGGCGCTCCTTCAGGTCCTCCAGGCCGTCGGCAAGCGCCAGGATCGCCATTACCTCGGAGGCGACGGTTATGTCGAACCCGGTCTGGCGCGGGTAGCCGTTGGCCTTTCCGCCCAAACCTACCACGATGTCTCGCAGCGCGCGGTCGCTGATGTCCACGACCCTGCGCCAGGATATGGTCATCGGGTCGATGTCCAGGGGGTTCTTCAGCAGGACGCTGGTGTCGATGTACGCCGCCAGGAGGTTGTTCGCCGCGCCGATGGCGTGTATGTCACCGGTGAAGTGGAGGTTCAGGTCCTCCATGGGGACCACCTGGCTGTATCCCCCGCCGGCGGCGCCTCCCTTGATGCCGAACACCGGGCCCATGCTGGGCTCGCGGATGCAGATTATCGCGTCCTTGCCTATCTTGTTGAGCGCCTCGGTGAGCCCGATCGAGGTAACCGTCTTGCCCTCTCCCAGGGGTGTGGGGGTGATGGCGGTCACGTCGATGTACTTGGCGGTGGGGTTGTCCTTTATCCTGTCTACCACGTCAAGCCTGACTTTGGCCTTGTACTTTCCGTACAGCTCGAGTTCGTCTTCCTCCAGCCCGATCTCCTTTGCGATCTCGGTAATCGGCTTCATCTTCGCGGCCTGCGCGATCTCGATGTCACTGGGAACTGCTGCCATTGCCCCTCCTTTTATCAACCACTTACCGATCAAATCCGCTTAGAGCGGGTAACTCCCGCCCAGAAGAATCAACTAGCCATCCGCGCCTGGGCATCAACCCCTTTCCGCCTGCTCTCGGGACTTCTTCTCAGACACAAACATAAATGTGGCCTCCCTTACGGAGGCACGCTATCGGCGATTATATTAGATGACCCCCCCTATTGCAAGCGAGAACGGAGGGGCGTCTAAAGGCCGGCTTCTCCCCACTTGTAATGGGTGTCGGGATGATTGACTGACCCCCCTTGATATGAGAGAGTTATGGCGTTTTTTAGCGTGTTTTCCACCTTGTGTAAGGAAGCGGGAAGGGAGCTTGCGATGCCAGGTAATGAACCCAAATACGACGTTGTTATCATAGGCGCGGGGCCGGGCGGGTATCCCGCGGCGATACGGGCCGCCCAACTGGGGGCGAAAGTGGCGGTTGTCGAGAAAGAAAAGGTGGGCGGCACCTGCCTCAACCAGGGATGCATACCCACCAAGTCGCTGCTTGCCTCCACCGAGATCGTCACCCTTGCCCGCGAGGCGGATGAGTTCGGGGTGAAGGTCGAGGGGGTCGAGCCGGACTGGACCGCGATAATGGAGCGCAAGCGGAAAATCACCGACACGCTGGTCAAGGGGGTCACCCAGCTCCTGAAGGCCAACGGCGTCGACCTGATAAGCGGCACCGGGCGGGTAACGCCGGAGAAGGACGTGTCGGTAAAGACCGCCGACGGTGAGCGGGTCCTCGTGGCCGACAAGATAATCATCGCCACCGGTTCGGACCCAGCGGAGCTCCCCACGTTCGACTTCTCACAGCCCACGGTGATGACATCAACCGACGCGCTGGCGCTGGACCACGTCCCGAAGAGCCTTATCATCGTCGGTAGCGGGGTGATAGGAAGCGAGTTCGCCGGCATCTTCGAGCCCCTGGGCACCGAGATCGTGATGCTGGAGCTGATGAACCGGATGCTGCCCACCGAGGACAGCCGGGTAGCCAGGCAGATGAGGAGCATATTCCGCAAGGAGGGCATCGACATCAGGCTCGAGACCACGGTGAGTGAGGTGCTCGAGTACGGGGACGACCGTATCAAGGTCGAGCTCTCCAGCGGGGACACCCTCGAGGCGGAGAAGCTACTGGTGTCCATCGGCCGCAGGCTCAACTCCTCGGGCCTTGGCCTGGAAGAGCTGGGCGTAGAGCTTGACAAGCGCGGCACGATCATCGTCAACGATCGCATGGAGACCAATGTGGACGGGGTCTACGCCATCGGAGACGTGGTGGGGGGTATGCTCCTCGCCCACACCGCGACCGCCGAGGGCCTGGTCGCGGCCGAGAACGCCACCGGGGGGAGCGCCACCATCGACTACAAAGTGGTCCCGGCGTGCATCTTCACATCGCCGGAGGTGGGAAGCGTGGGCCTGAATACCGACAAGGCCGCGGAGCAGGGTATCGAGGTCAACGTCAGCCGGTTCTCGTTCGGCGCCCTGGGGAAGGCGATGGCCATGGGAGAGGAACGCGGCTTCGTGCAACTGGTGATAGACGCTGGGAACGACAAGCTGCTGGGGGCGCAGATCATGGGGCCGCACGCGTCCGACCTCATCCACGAGGTAGCGGTGGCCATAAAGCTCGGCGCCACCGCGGAGGATATCGCGACCACCATCCACGCCCACCCCTCACTCCCCGAGGCGATAATGGAGGCCGCCGAGGCCGCCCACGGCAGGGCGATCCACGTCGCCCCCCGGAAAAAGAAGTAACAATCCACGGTTCGCGTGACCTGTCCCCGTTGGCGCGTTTCGCGTCGGTGGTGCCTGTCCCCGTTGGCGCGTTGTCCCCGTTGGCACGTTGTCCCCGTTGGCGCGTTTGTCCCCCTGCGAGGGGGAGGAAACAAGATGGTCAGAACAAGACCTTTATCAGTTGCAGGGGGCAGGCGTCCACGCACAAGCCGCAGAGGATGCACCGGTCCTTGTCGAGCACCAGTTCCCAGTCGGGGGCTCCGACCTTGAGAGCGCCCGGCAGGCACACCGCGGTGCACGCCCCGCAACTGGTGCACAGCGACTCGTCCAGCACGATGTCCTTTATCGCTTCCTCGACCCCCACGCCCTGGTCCTTGAGATACTGCACCCCATCCTTGAGATTGCGCCCCTCGCCCTCGAGTTCGACCATCATGCGGCCGATCTCCCCCTCGTGGACCTCCGCCCGGAGGATATTGGTGATGACATCAAACTCCTTGACCATGAGCGAGATCACCGGCCTCTCCACTACCTCCGGGGGGAACGTGAGCACCAACCTCCTCTTGGCCACCTAGACCTCCTCCTCTCGCTTGTCGAGGACGTTCATCCCGCCCTCCGAGGGGAGCGGCTCCACCGGCGCCGAAACCAGGAACCTGCCCTCGCTTATCCAGCCTTTCAAGGTCTCGGCTATTGACCGCGCCACCTTGTAGCTGGAAATGGGCGCGGTGTGGACCTTCTTGTCCCCGATGGTTATTCGCCCGCTGCGAAGCTCGGCGTAGCTCACCGCCCGGAGCGGTTCTCGCGCCCGGGTGGGTTGGCTGTAATCGAACACCTGTGTCTCAATCTCGGAGTCGGAGACCCCGGTGAAGGCGGCCATCTCCTCGTCCAGCACCGGTACCGGTATGCCCACCCCCACGTACAGGCTCACCCCGTAGCGGTGAAACCGGGCCGCGCGGATGAACCGCGAGTTCATCTCCTTGAGGTCGCCTACCAGCGCCAGGGTACCGGCTGGTCCGCGGGGTACCCCTTGCTCGGTCCGCTCCACCGAAGGCTTGTGCTGGGTCCCCGGCCAGGCGACGAACCCCACCGCCCCGCCAAGGAAGACCCGGGTGCCGACGCCGATGGTGCGGTACAGGGGGTCGTTGAGCAGGGGGCTTAACTGCCCAGCGCTGCAGTAGGTCGCGTTACCGTAGTTCGGCAGCAGGACCCCCATGTAGGTGTAGATCGCTCTCTCGGAGCTATTGGTGGCGCAGGCGTAGTTCTGGTAGGCGTTTCGCGGGTTGAACAGGAACGCCTGGTTGATGGTATCCTTGTTCACCCAGGTCTCGATCTCCTTTCGCGGGTAGCATTCGGTCCCGCGCCCGGTCGCATGGAGCTTGATCCACTTGCCGTCTATTAAGTCCTGGATGACGTGTGCCCCTCCGTAACTCGACCCCTCGTCCTCGGAGATCGCCGTGGCGCCCACGTAGACATCCACCGCGGCGATGCCGGCATAGACCGGCACGTTGTTGAGCCAGGCCTTGATCATCCTTATGGGAGGCTCGCTGTGGCCGAAGTTCAGAAACGCGCCGGAGGAGCACATCGGCCCGAACGTTCCGGTGGTGACCACGTCGACCTTCCCGGCGGCGCTCTTCGCCCCCTCGCTCTTCACCAGCTCGGTCATCTCCTCGGCGGTAAGCACTACGGCCTCGCCTTTCCTTATCCGCTGGTTTATCTCCTCGTAAGTCTTCGCCACAGTCACACCTCCCTGGTGATCCCGGCATGGTCTACCGGTAAAAACACGACAAGCCTTCCACC
>JAHIPE010000210.1 GCA_018894655.1 Actinomycetota bacterium | reverse complement strand
CCGTCGGGGTGGCGGCTGTGCCATTGCCAGGCGGTCTCGACTATCCCTTCCAGGTCCGCGAACTCCGGTTTCCAGCCCAGGCGGGACATGATGCGCTCTGACGAGGCCACGAGGACCGGGGGATCACCCTCGCGGCGCTCCGCGTCGACCACCTCGAAATCCCGCCCCGAGGCCCGCCTCACGACATCGATGACCTCCCTGACCGAGAAACCTTTTCCGTTTCCCAGGTTGAAGACCGCGCTCGTCCCGCCGGATGACAGGTACTCGAGCGCGAGCAGGTGCGCGCGAGCGAGGTCGAGAACGTGGATATAGTCCCTGATGCACGTCCCGTCGGGCGTCGGGTAGTCGTTCCCGTAGATGACCACCCTCGGCTCCGTACCCAGCGCCGCCGCTATCACCCGGGGGATGAGGTGCGTCTCGGGGTCGTGGTCCTCCCCAAGGTCATGCCGGACGTCGGCTCCCGCCGCGTTGAAGTACCGGAGCGATACGTAGCGCAGGGAGCCCGCCAAGGACAGCTGATCCAGTATCTGCTCGAAAAGCAGCTTGGACAGCCCGTACGGGTTTATCGGCGCGGTCCTGGAATCCTCCGTGATGGGGGAGCCCTCCGGGATGCCGTAGGTCGCGGCGGTGGACGAGAATACCAGGAGGCCGCAGCCAGCCTCCGAGAGGGCGCTGACAAGGTTCAGGCCGCCGCCCACGTTGGTCCGGAAGTAGGCGAGCGGGTCGGCCACGGACTCCGCCACCAGGCTCCGCGCCGCGAAGTGCAGGCAGGCCTCCGGCTTGAAGGCGCGGCAGGACTCGGTGACCGCGGGAAGGTCCTCGAGGTCCACAACGGCGATGTCCACCCCATGGACCGCCTGGCGGTGCCCCTTGGAGAGGTCGTCCAGCACCAGGACATCGTGCCCCTCATCGGTCAGCATTCGGACCATCACCGACCCGATATAGCCGGCTCCTCCAGTGACCAGGACTCTCACAGTATCTCCAGCATTGAAGCGCCTTCCCCGGGGGTGGTTACCACGAAACCAGCGTCGCAGTGGGTAGACTTCCAGTACAGCCCAGGGACACGCCCGAGGTACCTCTCCAGGGCGTCTTCCTTGACAAGGGCTATGACGCATCCCCCGAACCCGGCCCCGGTCATCCGGCAACCCCATACGCCGGGCTGGCTCGCGGAGATCTCCTGCAGGGTGTCGAGCTCGAAGCTTGACACTTCGAACAGGTCACGGAGCGACTCGTGCGACCGGTTCAACAGGTAACCCAGCGTCTCGGGGTCCCCGGTCTCCAGGCACCTGGCCGCCTCCTCGACCCTGACGTTCTCGTAGATAACGTGCTCTGCGCGGAGCGCGAGGGTATCGGGGATAGACCACCGGGCGCCCTCGAACTCCTTGATCGTGAGCTGGCTCAGGTTTCTCTTCGCCTCGATCTTGGCGGAGAGCAGGCTGAGGGCCTCAGCGCATTCCCGCCGCCTCTTGTTGTAATCCGAATCGGTCAGCGAGCGCCGTACCCCGGTATGGCCCACCACCAGGACGGTGTCCTTGAGGTTGTAGGGGACCTGGCGGTAATCCAGGGTGTCGCAGTCAAGAAGGATGGCGTGGCGCTCCTTGGCGAAAGCCACCGTGAACTGGTCCATTACGCCACAGGCGACGCCGACAAAATCGTTCTCCGCCCTGCGGCATACCTTCACCGCGTCCTCTTTGCTCAACCGGCAATCCAGGCTTCCCAGCCCCAGGGCGGTCGCCATCTCCAGCGAGGCGGAGGACGAGAGGCCGGAATCCAGGGGGAGGTCCCCGAAGTACATCGCGTCGAACGGGGGGATTTCGCCGCAGACCACCTCACTGGCGTACATGTACACCCCCCGGACGTAGTCGGCCCAGTCGTTCTTCTTGGTGATATCAGGCGTCATGACACGTGCTTCCAGGCCGAGTTCGTCGGAGTAAAGCCTTGCGGGCGGCAGGTCGGAGGGGCGGATCAACAGGTAGGTGCCCTGCTGGATGGCGAATGGGAGAACGAGACCGCCGTTGTAGTCGGTGTGCTCGCCGATGAGGTTCACCCTTCCGGGAGCGTAGTAGACGTCGATCTTACCGCTGCGCCCAAAACGCGCCTCGAAGTCAATCAGCTTCTTCCTTATCTCCATTTCATCCAACATGCGACGCACCTTTCCCCGTAGGCCTGCTACCGGCCGATCTGCCCGTTCTTTAACAACCCCCGCCTGTTGCCGCTCCCCGGCGGGACGGTTCAAGAGCCGGTTATAATGGTCAGCTGCTCCTCTACCTTCTCGCGGATCTCTTCCGCTTTCTCCTCGGGACATGACGGGTTTACGATAGCCCAGGCTCCGGTCTCTGAAGAGGCGTTGTACTTCATCTTGTCGCCGCTCCTCATGGGGGGGTAGAACTCGATGTGGAAGTGATAGTAAGGGTACTCCTCCCCGTCGGTCGGGTCCTGGTGCATGCACATCATGTAGGGGAACGGGAAGCCGAAGAGACTGTCGTAGGCGCCGGTTATGCACTTGATGGCCAGGGCCAGGCCCCGCCTCTCGCCGGGGGTCATGACGGAGAGGCTGCCGGTGTGGCGGTCGGCGAGCACGTCCACCTGGTACGGGTACTCGGCGAACGGGGGGACGAACGCGGTGAACCCATCATGCCGGTATACGATCCTGGAGCCGTCCGCCCTCTCGCGTTCGGCGAGGTCGCAGAACAGGCACCGCCCCTCCTTATCGAAGTGGCCCCTTGCAGAGGCAAGCTCTGTCCTGACCTTCAAGGGTATGTAGGAGTAGGCGTATATCTGCCCGTGCGGGTGGATCATCGTCACTCCCACCGCCTCACCCCTGTTCTCGAAGATGAACACGAACTCGATCCCCGGGATGCTTCCCAGCTCGCGGTAGCGCTCTTCCCAGTGGTTGACCAACTTCTCGATGTGCTCCAGGGGCAGTTGTGGCAGCGTGATGTCGTGCAGGGGCGAGTAGAGCGTCACCTCGCACTTGCCGAATGCGGGGCGGACCGGCACCAGGTCGTCGCCGGTGACGTCCGGATCCGGCGGGTCGAGCGTCAGGGACGGGAAGTCGTTATCGTATGCGAGGACGTCGAACTCCTCGGGGACCTTCCCCGAGCCCGGGCAGAAGGGGCAGTACGATTCATCCAGGTCGGGGCGGAACTGCCGGTGCGAAGCCACCGCAACCCATGTACCAAGCAACGGGTTCCACCTGAGCTCGGCCAACTACACCCCCCTGGTCTATCGAAATCTACTGCTTCACTACTAATTTAATCTCAACGCCCGGTCCCATTCAAGCGGGGAGATTGACGAAACGACACCGTTATCAATAGCTCAACCAATAGGATAAACTATCTAAACGGGACTGTGTACGTACAGTCCGGATGGTAGCATAACGTTCGAGCGGTTACCTCTTGGATAACCGTAAGGTTGAGTTGATGGGCAGGAGGTTGAAACAAGTGCGTTGTGAGAAATGCGGGACCGAGAACCTGGAGGAGAGCGATTACTGTAAGGAGTGCGGCTCTCCGCTCGGGGAAGGTGTTCCCCCTCCCGGAGAGGAGAAGGCGCTCGAGCCGTCACCGCTGGCGCGCTTTCTCACCGTTACCTGGAGCCGCAGGGGGCCGATACTCATAGCTGTCTTCGTGGTCCTCATGATGTCGATGGTATTTGCGCCGTGGGCGTTTATCAGGCTGGACGTGCTGGGCCTTTCGCTGGTATCGAGGGACTACAGCGGTTGGGAGATAATCATCCCCCGCATCCTGTTCTTCCTCTCGATAATTCCCCTGCTTGTGGCCCTAATGCTGATAGCCGGCATTGGGACCAGGAGAAGGGTCGTGGAGACCCATATCTGCACTTTCTTCGGGGGTATGATGTTCACGGTGTGGGTGATCATCTTCTCGTTGAGCCAGGTGATAAGGTCGCTGGTCAAGAACGTGCACGTGCTGCAGGTGAATGTCACGGGAGGGCAGATAGCGACAATACTCCTCCTGCTGGGGTTCTTGTTCGGAATCATCGTAACCAGCTACGACCGTGGCCGGTTGCTTGCCGCCGAGAAGGAAGGGAGTTGAGCGGTGAAGGGGATATTCAACAGGGCTGACTCTGGAGCAGAAGGGCCAACGGGGCCGGCGGGGAAAGGCGAAGGCGATAATGGGCCGCGAGACAAGGAGGAGGGCGCGGTGAGCGAGGGGGCGAACGAGGAGCCCGGAACCTGCCCTGAGTGCGGGGCCGCGGTGGAGAAAAACGCCAAGTTCTGCACCGGGTGCGCCGAGCCGCTGAGCGATGAGGCAAAGGCACTCGCCCTCGAGAAAAAGGCGGACGCCGCCGGTGTGCAACTGTGGGCGTACAAGGCGGGGGAACGGGTGAAACGGACCTCGTGGTGGGTGAAGCTCGGAATACCGATAGCGATTATCGTCATAGTAGGCATCGTGGTTGCCCTGTTCGTTGTCGCCGCGGGCCACAACCCCCAGGCTACCGTCGACAGGTACCTGTCACACCTGAAGGTGGGTGATTGGAACGACGCCTACGAACTTCTGGTGCACCCCGGTGGGAAGTTCTCCACATTCGACTACTTCCAGCGCTGGCAGGACGTCCAGGTCGACAACCTCGGGCGAATGGAGGACTATGGCGTAACTCCGAGGAAGGCCGAGAACCGCCTGTTCGGCCGCCTCATTGCCGAGGAGCCGATTAACGGGGATCCGTTCGTGGCAAACCTGAAGTTCAAGACGGAGAGCTTTAACGTGAACATTACCGCCGAGGACGCGGGCGGCACATGGCCGTTCAAGAAGTACCGCCTGAGGCTCTGCGAGGGTCCAACGCGGGCGTACGTAACCCCGGTGGGGGCGGTTGTGTCCATCGACGGTGAGCCTGTAGGGAAGACGGTCCCGGACAAGGAACTAGAGGAGGCCCTGTCGCTGGGAGACCTGCCGGACGACCTTGACGGTGCGGTGGAGTACGCGCGCAAACTGCTGCGCACCGCCGAGTATGCGATTGAGGAGTTCAAGGACCTTGCCAGCGGCTTGGACAAGGTCGCACAGGATGCGCAGGGCATATTCGACCAGGCGGGCACCAGCGGGATTTCCTGGGGCGAGGTCATGGACTCGGTAGACCAGCTTGTTAACCAGAGCAAGGACTTCGGGACCGACGTTGCCCGGGCGGCCATGCACCTGTACTGGGTTTTCGGCGGTGGAGATGACGGGAGCATCAGGGCCGACCTGACCCGGGCCGAGACCGGGCTGGAACTCAACAACCTGCCCGAGGGGTACCACGTAATAGAGGTAGAGATGCCCGGCATGAAGACCGAGTTCAAGGAGTTCCACAGCCCGGAGTCCGTGGAGATTACGCTGGAGCCGAACGGCAAGATGAAGAAGGCTTTTGTTGATACCATCAATGTATATTACAGCGTGATCAGTAAGGCTATGCTTTCGGGGGATACCAGTGATCTCTCAATGGTCCTAGCCGGGGAGTTCCTGGGCGAGGAGACCGCGCGGGTCGAGGATCTGGGGAGCCGTGGGCTGACGGTGGCGGCCGGGCTGAATAAGGTGGAGTTCGAGGAAGTGAAGGTGCTTGCGGGGAACGCGGCCACCGTGGAAACCAAGGAGACGTGGGCCTATACTACCTATCAGGGCCCGGTGCCGATCTCGGTGAACAAGAACGTCAAGCAGGACGTTACCTACACTATGCTGAAAGGTGACGACGGGGAGTGGAAGATCATCGAGCGCAAAGCCGACTAGGGGCTCGCTCGTTACAGCCGTTTCACTGGTGACATCAAGGCTGCTCCAGAGTGCGGCGGTCGCGTAAGTCGGGGTGTAGCGCAGCCAGGTTAGCGCGCGTGCTTTGGGAGCACGAGGCCGGCGGTTCGAATCCGCCCACCCCGACCATACGAAACTTGACGGATTTTGTGGGCAGTTTGTTTGCTCGCTCGCCCCGCCTGCGGCGGGGCTTCGCTCGCATTTTTCCGTATATTTTGGGATTAAATCAAAAGGTTTTTGAAAATCAAAAATCAGTTTTCTGTCCAGCAGGCGGCGGTTCGTTCCAATTTTTTCCACAAACGATTTGATTTCATCTAAATCGTTTGACGAAGCCAGTTTTTCGGCGTGGTGAACGGATAAAATCCATTCTTTCAATGGTTCAATCCAATTGTTTCCCTTTCGCCCAAAATCGTCCTTTTTTTCCAGAAGGGCGGTTTTGTTTTGTATAAGTTCGTCTTTTTTGACAAGGTAAGTTTCTTTTTCAATTGTTCCGTCCAAATACGCATTAACGAGTTTGTCCAACTTCTGCTCGGTGTCTTTCAATTTCTCGTCAAGATTTTGGGCGAAAGATTGCGCCGACTGGGTGTTGTCTTTTTCCCAAACATCAACTTTAGCCAGCATCTTTTCCGCCCAGTCGTCGCAGAGAGCGATTTTTTGAAGCCGATTTTTTAACTGGGCAACGAGCAAGTCTTCTCTCAAGTATCTTTGCGAACATTTGCCGTGCTTTTTTGTGCAACGATAATAGCGATACAGCCCGCCGTTGCTTTTTGCTCATTGGGCCGTAATCATTCAGCGGTGGCCGGGTTTCTCTGGACAGGCTATAGCGATTCTTAAGTGATGAACCACTCATCAAACTGCCTCCGGTATCTGACTGATAGATGTCAACTACGCTTCCCCATTCTCTTTCCCTTTTCCACCCCCTGGGGGGTGGCGCCTGCTTTGCTTGTCGTTGGTCCTGCCTGCTTTGCTGTTCACCTCCTTCTCTTGCCGATGGTAAACGGCGGCT
>JAHIPE010000209.1 GCA_018894655.1 Actinomycetota bacterium | reverse complement strand
TGGGTTGCCTCTCTGCTTGCTCTACCTTATGATTTCGTTGTCAATCTAGTGGAGGTGCGAGCGGATTGGGTGAGGTATTCTACGTAACGACACCGATATACTACGTGAACGATATGCCGCATATAGGCACCGCCTACACCACACTGGCGGCTGACGTCCTGGCCCGCTACCACCGCCTGAAGGGCAGGGAGGTCTTCTTCCTCACCGGCACCGACGAGCACGGGCAAAAGGTGGCGCAGGCGGCCGAAGAGAGGGGGGAAAGCCCCCAGGCGTGGGCGGACAAGATGGCCCCCCACTTCACCGGTACCTGGAAGCTGCTCAACATCAGCAACGACGACTTCATACGCACCACCCAGGAAAGACACGCCCTGGTCGCCCAGCTCTTCATAGAGAAGCTCAAGGAGAGCGGCGATATCTACCTGGACGCCTACGAGGGCTGGTACTGCATCCACGACGAGTCCTTCCTGCTCTCCAGCCAGCTTGTTGACGGCGCTTGCCCCGATTGCGGGAGGCCGGTGGATTGGGTGAAGGAGGAGAACTACTTCTTCCGCCTGTCGAAGTACGCAGGCAAGGTACTTCGCCACATAGAGGAGAACCCCGAGTTCGTCCAGCCGGAGTCCCGCCGAAACGAGGTCACCAGCTTCATCGAGCTCGGGCTAAAGGACCAGAGCATCTCCCGCACCAGCTTTGCCTGGGGAATCCCCCTCCCCTTCGATCCCAAGCACGTCATGTACGTCTGGTTCGAGGCCCTGCTCAACTACGTTAGCGCTATCGACTACGGCGCCGATCCGGAGAGGTTCGAGAGCATCTGGCCGGCGGACTGGCACCTTGTGGGAAAGGAGATCCTGCGCTTCCACGCGGTGATATGGCCCGCCATGCTGATGGCGGCGGGCCTTCCCCTTCCGAAACGGGTGTTCGCCCATGGCTGGCTCACGGTAGAGGGCGAGAAGATGTCCAAGTCTCTGGGGAACGTGGTGGGGCCCGACGAGCTGGTCGATGAGTACGGTGTTGACGGCTACCGCTACTACTTCCTGCGGGAGTTCTCGTTCGGGTCCGACGGCAACTTCTCTCGCCGCACGTTGCTCCGGCGCTACAACGCGGAGCTCGCCAACGACCTGGGGAACCTGGTAAGCCGGGTCCTGACGATGGTAGACAGGTACAGAGACGGTACGGTGCCCGAGCCGGGCGCCCCCGGGGAGGAGGAAAATGTCCTGCGGGAGAAGTCTTCGGCGCTGGTGGACTCCCTGGACCGCAGGCTCGCCGCTCCCGCGTTCAACGAGGCGCTTGCCGAGATATGGGAGTACATCCACGCGTTGAACCGCTACGTGGACGTGTCCGCCCCCTGGTCCCTGGCCAAGGACGCCTCGCGGGGGGCCGACCTGGACCGTGTGCTCTACAACTGCCTGGAGGGGCTGCGGATAGTCTCCCTGCTCATCTCCCCCTTTATGCCCGGCACCGCCGCCAGGATATGGGAGCGTGTAGGGATGGACGAGCCGCTCAAGGGAGCGCGCCTGCCCGAGTCCGCGGCCTGGGGCCTGCTCCCGGCGGGATCCGTCACCACACGGGGGGAAGCGCTGTTCCCCCGGAAGGAAACCCAACCGGAGGACAGTTGATACCCGACTCCCACGCCCACCTCGACCTCATAGACAGGGACCCGGGTGAAGTGGTCTCCTCCGCCAGAGCCGCGGGGGTCTCGCCCATCATCACCACCGGCATCAACCTGGACTCCAGCCGTGAGGCGGTGCGCCTGGCCACCGAGCACGACACTGTGTACGCGGCCGTCGGTATACACCCCAACGACACCTCCGGCCTCGGCCCCGGTGACATGGAAGCCCTGGAGCGGCTGGCCCGGTCCAGCGACCGCGTGGTCGCCATCGGAGAGACCGGCCTGGACTACTACCGGGACCGCAGCCCCGCCGGTACGCAGAAGCAGGCGTTCCGCGAGCAGATAAGGCTCGCTCGCCGTCTGGGAAAGGCCCTGGTGGTACACGACCGGGAGGCACACGCCGACACCCTCGAGATACTCGGAGACGAGGAAACCGGGTTCCCGGTGATAATGCACTGCTTTTCCGGCGGCGAGCAGGTGCTTGCGGAGTGCGAGAACCGAGGGTACTACATCTCGTTCGCCGGCCCCCTCACGTTCAAGAAGTCGGAGTCCGCCCGCAGGATAGTTTCCCTGGCACCGCTGGACCGGTTGCTGGTTGAGACTGATTCTCCTTTTCTGTCCCCAGAGCCTTACAGGGGAAAGCCGAACCTCCCGGAGCGAGCCCGCCTGGTCGCGGTTGAGCTTGCCCACGTCCGGTCCCTGCCGCCCGATGAGATGGAAGCGGCCCTTGCCGACAATTGGGCCAGGGCGTTCGGGATCCAGATAGAGAGAGGATAGGATGGCCGGCCGGTGTCCCCGCAGGAGGCTCGCGTCGCCGGCGGTGGTAAGGGAACTCCTCGCCGCGAGTGGAATCCATCCCCGACGCTCGATGGGACAGAACTTCCTGGTGGACGCCAACGTGCTGGACATTATAGCCGAGGCCGCCTCGCTGTCCCCCGGCGATACCGTTATCGAGGTGGGCGCCGGCCTGGGCGCCCTGACGGAACTTCTCGTCGAGAGTTGCCGGGAGGTGTTCGCCCTGGAGTCGGACCCGCGGCTCGCCCGTGTCCTGGAAAGTGAGCTCGGGTTCACCGACAACCTTGTCCTGCTGGAGGCGGACGCCGCGGGCTTCGACCTCTCCGGCCTGTGGCCGGGGGAGCCGCCGGTGGGGGTAAAGATGGTCGCGAACCTCCCCTACTCAGTCGCGGCGACCCTGGTGGTGGATTGCCTTTTGCACTTCCCCTGGATAACGGAGTACACTGTCATGCTCCAGCGAGAGGTTGCCGACCGCGTCACCGCCACCCCGGGAAGCAGGAGTTACTCGGCGGCGACGGTGAAGATCGCCTGCCGGGCATCCGTGAAGAGGGTGGCAAGAGTGTCCAGGAACAGCTTCTACCCACGGCCGGGGGTAGACTCGACCTTGCTTCGCCTGGAGCGGCTGGGGGGGGACTCGGTCCCCGGAGGGCCCCTGGAGGCGGGCGAGGAGGAGTTCCTGGACCGGGTGGTCACCGCCTCATTTCACCAGCGCAGGAAGAAACTGGCCAACTCGCTCTC
>JAHIPE010000030.1 GCA_018894655.1 Actinomycetota bacterium | reverse complement strand
CGGTGCTCCAGTCTCGGGTCAGCCGTGACATGAGGGGGCGCATCATGAGCCTGTATATCCTGGTTTTCCAGGGAGTGTTCCCGATCGGGGGACTGGCGATGGGGTTCCTGGCCGATATGCGCTCTGCGATGTTCTCACTGTTCATCGGGGGAGCGGTCTGCCTCGTGATGGCGGTGGTAATCATGGCTTTTCCGTCGCTGCTCAGGGATGCGGCGTCGTCTGACGCCACCGAGATCGCCGGGTAGGGGAGGGCCGGGCGGCCGGCCGGTCAGTCGCCAAGTATAGTCGAAACATCGTTCATCCAATAGAACCTTATGGTATTTCGTCGTATCGAGTCTTCGAATTTTGGTCCTGCTCTGACCATTTTCCGATGTCATTCCTTTCAAGCTTCCCCGGGGTGGGGAAATGTAATTGTCGCCCATCAAAGAAGGTCGGCGTCAACGAGTGGGCCAAGGGGAACCGGTACTGGTACGCACCGATGAAGAAGAAGTAGGAACCTCTCTACGTCGAAGGGGACCCCATTTCAGAAACCCCTTGAGGATTCTCAACCTGCCCGGTTATCCAGGTAATCGGCAACCATCGGCTCGGCCACGATAGCGCTCCTTGCCGCCAGGTCACCGCCCAGGCCGCCGGCGTTGACCCCGTCGCCGATGATGAAAAGCCCGTCGTATCCCGGCACATCTATTCCGGGGCGATGCGGGCGGCTTTGACCCGCGAACGGCACCACGCCCCCGATGGTGGTGACCATAACCCGCCTGAACTCCTCGTCAGGGGAAGCCCCGAAGGCCTCAGCCACGAGTTCTAAGAGCTCGCCGGTGCGCTTAGCGATAAACGCCCGGTCGTCGCGCTTCTCTTTATCTATCGGTGAGAAGAACTGCAGCAACTGCTTTCCCGGCGGTGCGACGGCGGGGGAGGCGTTGGAGACCGCCCACAGCAGCGCTGGCGGATCCACGGAGAAGGCAATGCGGCGCTCACCGGTGACAGGGCGGCTCAGGCCCATCTCGATGCACAGGCCTACGCTCTCCTCCAGGGAGGATAGGCGATGCCGGTACTCATCCGGCAGTGGAGGGTCGATATTGACCTCGCCCGCGAGTGACTGCGGGGGAAACGCGCAGACCACGGCACCTGCCTCGATATCCTCCCCGCCGGCTGTTACGCCCTCCACCCGGTTCCCGGGGGCCATCACCCGACCCAGCCGGGTGTTGAGCCGGATCTCGCAGCGGCGCGAACGCTTCACGGTCTCGAGCAGCGCGTCCAGGACCGGCCTCCAGCCGCCCTCCGGGTATCCCGCGGCGACCCCTCGCCTCATGACCTGCCGGAAGAACGCGAAAAGCTCGCCGGCTGAGGCGCGATCGTACCGGTCGGTTGCAAGCAGTCCTATAGAGAGAGCTTTGAGGGCTGACTCCAGGTCCTCTCCGGAGCGGTTTCTACCGAGCCATCCGGAAACGGTAATGTCGTAGGAGGGCTTTCCCCGCACGGTGAGCGCGGCGGACCCGAAGCGGGCCAGCGACGCGGCCTTGAGCACCTTCTGTCCCAGAACCGACAGGAGCCGCTCGCCCACGAAAGGCAGTAGCCTCCCATCCCGGAAGACCGCCATACCGGCGGGCCGGATGCGGACGGGGCTGCCGCAGCGTCGAAGCACATTGCCGATAGCCCCGCGGGAGCCGAGAAGGCATGCATGCACCCCCCAATCGAGAAGGTACCCATCGCGCTCGACTACCCGGAAACGCCCACCGGGGGCGCTCCCCGACTCCAGGAGTAGGACCGAATAGCGTCCTTCTGTGGAGAGAAGCACCGCCAGGGACAGGCCGGCGATGCCGGCTCCAGCGATAACCACGTCGTAGCGCCCCGGCATTACTGACCGCCGGTGACCCTTTTTCCCGACAGGTAATCGAGCAGTGACACCAGCACCGCGAACACGGTCCCGGCCGTATAGCTTATGGTGCAATCCATTGGCACTGTCATCTGTTACCTCTCGCCAATATTGACACTCCGGTGATGCTGTAGTCAATATCACGGCCTTGAGGAATCTCGGGTACCAAGTATACCCCTCCATCTTGAGGGCACCAGTCTCTTAGGCCGCCCGGAGCGCTGTTATCACAGCGGCAGTACAGATAGACAAGCGGCGTGTACGCATACGCACAGAAGCAAGACCAACTTGAATCATCGGAGCTGCCTGGGAGACGCGGCTCAAAAAGGCAAGATTTAAGACCT
>JAHIPE010000208.1 GCA_018894655.1 Actinomycetota bacterium | reverse complement strand
AGCCTGGACGATGTCGAACGTCGCCTTGAACCCCTCGGCGTGCTTGAGCAGGGCGGCCATGTTGCCGCGTACTTTCAGCTTGCCTGACATGAGCGCGTTCATGGGGTCGAGATCACCCTCGGTCATCGACTTCCAGATCTCATAGTTGGCTTTTATCACGTAGTCCATCTCTCCGTCGTCGGCAAGCTCCCCGTACTCCTTGATGACCCCTTCTTCCATGACGACGAACTTGGGGATGAGGTCCGGGCGGTCGGTGAACTCGTAGGCGACGCGGGCGGTGAACTCCTTGAGGGCAGCCTGCATCTCGGGGTTCTCGTTGAACAGTTTGACGTAGGTGTCCAGCCACTCAATCGTTCCGAAAGCAACAGTATCAGCCACTCTTACCTCCTTGGTCTCCCTAGTACCCCGCTCCATAAATACGCTGGCATTCGAGCGCCGCTGCATCCACTCCTCCTTGCGTTCCGCTCCCTCGACGTACTACAGGAGTACGCCTCGGTCGCGCGCCTTGCCGGAGCGGCGCTTCGACGCTCTCGGTGCTTAACCGTATCTATGGAACGAGGCACTTTCAGTGACTCGTCAGCTCGAGGCCCCGGTCTCACTCGAGGGCCATGAGCACCAGGTCCGTAATGTCGTAGAGGTCCATCTCCGACCCGGCGGCAGTGATCCCGTCTGCCAGGTTGCCCTCGCAGAACGGGCAGGCGGTGACCAGCGTCTCGGCGCCGGTCTCTCGGGCCTCCTTTATTCTCTCCTCCGAGGTCCACAGCGCGAAGTCGGGGTAGATGGTCTTCACCCCGGCGCCGGCCCCGCAGCACCAGCTCTTCTCCCGGTTGCGGGGCATCTCCACCAGTTCCACCCCGGGCAGGGCCTCGATAATGCGGCGGGGAGCGTCGTACAGTTCGCAGTACCGCCCCAGGTGGCACGGGTCGTGGTAGGTCACCTTGAGGTCGAGCTTCTTTGTGGGCTCAAGCTTGCCATCCCTCTGAAGCTCGTCCAGGTACTCCACGAAGTGGAAGACCTCGAAGTTCAGGCGCTTCAGCTTGGGGTACTCGTTCTTCATGATGCTGTAGCAGCCGGCGCAACTGGTCACAACCCGGGAGGCTCCCAGGCCGTTTATCATGTCGATGTTCTCTGACGCGACCTTCCGGAAGGCGTCCTGCCCGCCCAGGTTGTAAGAGGTGCTGCCGCAGCAGACCTCCTTGCGGCCCAGGGTTCCGAAGCTCTCACCCGCCGCGTCAAGCAACTTCACCGTGTTAAGGGCGAAGTGAGTGCGCTCCGGTATCATCGCCGCGGTGCAGCCCACGTAGTAGAGGGTGTCCACCTTCTCCTTGGCCGCGTCCTTGATGTCGATACCCTTGGCCCATCGGTACCTCATCGCCTTGGGTTGCTGGTAGGGGTTCCGGTAGTTAACGGTGCTCTTGACTATTACCTGGCCGTCCCCGGGAGGACCGCCGGTCCTCCTCACGAACTCGTTCCTCACTTCGCGGGCGATGGCGGTGGGGTCCTGGTCGGTGGAGCACTGCTCGGCACAGGTCTTGCACAGCGTGCAGTGGTACAGCACCTCGGCCATGTCCTCGTCGGGCTCGATGGCCTCCTCCAGCAGGCCCTGGGCAAGGTAGCACTTGCCCCCGCCGGAGTAGGTGAAGTAACCGTAGCGGGTGAACGCGGGGCAGAGCTTGAGGAACTCCTCCTCCCCGGGGTGCAGGTTGGCGGTGCAGATCTTGCACCTGACGCAGGTGTACATGAGCATCTCGAGCGAAAGCGTCATCTTACCACCCCCCCTCGTAGATCTTCAGGCCGGGGTTGAGGATGTTGTTGGGGTCTACCCCTTTCTTGATCCGGCGCATCAGGTCGCCGAACCCCCCCGCCTTCTCCACGTAGTTGTTTAAACCATCGTAGCGGGCGGGTACCGCCCCGTACCGCTTCATGCCCTCCTCGATGTAATCCTTGTATATCTCAACCGCCTTTTCATGCTCCTCCTTGTCGACCGGGTCCACGAACGGCGTGAGGCGCAGGAAGATGCTTCTGCCCTGGTCCAGGCAGTGGCTGTAGTAGGTTGTTCCGTACTGGAGGCCCCTGTTCCAGATGAACTTGAGGCCGAACTCCTCCAGGGGAACCACGTTCCTGGGCTCGGCGTAGAGGATGTGCATGAAGCCGAACCCGAGCGCGAAGCCTTTCATGAAGGAGACGCACGGCTCGTGGTCGATGCCGTAGGTCTTGAAGTACTCCCAGGCGCCGGGGAACCGCTCTGCGACCTCCTCGGTCATGACGCGCCCACCCAGCCCACAGGCGATCTTCTTGATCAGCCTGGCATGGGTGTCTATGTCCTCCTTGTAGCCGGTCATGATGTTCAACACCATGTTGTAGGGGCGGTCGCCGGGGTCGGCCCAGGGCTCTGTGACGAACAGCTTGAGGTAGTCGCCGGAGTCCTCCACCTTTCCGCCGCTGGCGAGGATGTTTATAACGGTGTAGAGCCCCCAGTGCCAGGTGACGGTATGCTCGACCAGGTTCGCCCGGGAGACTATCTTCATGAACTCCACGGAGTCAGCATATGAGTCGAAACCGACTATCGGCATCGCCTGCACGTCGTTGAGAGGGTACAAACGGACCGCCATCTTGGTAATGACCCCCAGCGTCCCACAGGCGTTCAAGAATATGCCACGGAGGTCTGGCAGCGGCCCCCACTGGGCGTGCCACCCCATGCCGGGGCAGGAGTCCTCGTACGACTTCGAGCCGGTGCGTACGATGGTCCCGTCCGGCAGAACCACCTCCAGTCCCAGGCACTCCGAGTCGATCCCGGAGGAGCGGTGGGTGCCGTGCCCCTTGAGGTGGTAGTTGCCCACCACCGAGTTCCCAGGAGGGTATGACCCCAGAGTAATGCGGAAGCCGTCGGGCCTGATAGCACGGACCAACTCGCCTGTGGATACGCCCGGCTCTATCACCGCGTAGGCGGCGTCCGTGTTTATCTCCAATATCCTGCCCATGGCGTAGGTGTCGAGCACGATACCCCCGGCCCGGGGGAAGATAGATGGCTCCAGCGTGCCGCTCGCCACCGGGGTGACCGGAATCACCAGCTTATCGGCGATCTTCAGCACTACCTGGACGTCCTCGACGCTGTCGGGCCGGACCACGGCGTCCGGTATGGTCTTGGGGAACGGGAGGGCGGAGCCCGAGTAGGAGAAGAGTATCGACCTGTTGGTGGTAACCTTGTCCTGCCCGAGGGCGCTGGTTAGCTCCTCTATGGCTTTCTCGGCCAGCTTGGGGTCGACGGGTGACGCAAGGACTGTCAACTTGTGAGCCTCCTTCCGGGTCGTAAAACGCGCGCCGGATTCTTTCCGTTGGTCAATTATTATACAGGAGAAGGTTAATGGCAAGTTATATTGAACGCTTAGTATATTTCACTTCCCCTGCTGCGAGCCGCGGGTCCATATGATAAGATTTCACCACTTACCGTAGTCGAACCAAGGGGGTCTTGCGATGCTCCGGAAGATGTATCTGAAGAGCAAGTTCAAGGAATACGAACAGGGCATGAGCGAGCTGTTCGCCGACTGCGACGAGCGGTCGGTGGAGAGCTTCGACGGCACCAGGATAGCGTACCGGACGGTGGGGGAGGGCCTGCCGCTGGTGGTGTGCCCGGGGGTGTTCACCTCCTACATGTTCTTCCATTACATGAAGGATTACTTCTCGCCCAGGCACCAGGTGATTCTGTGGGATTACCGCGGCCACCCAGAGAGCGAGGTCCCCGCGGACCTGGATTCGATAACCATCGGGAACTGCGCCCGCGACCTCAAGGCGGTCCTCGACGACGCCGGGGTGGATAAGGCGATACTGATCGGGTTCTCCATGGGCGTGATGACGATACTGGAATTCTACAAGCGTTACCGGAAGAGAGTCCTCGGGCTCATACCCATTAACGGTCCCTACGCGGAAGGGCTCGGCTTCGTGTCCGAGTCGGAGGCGGTGCAGGACGCGTTAGTGAGCGGGCTGGAGTTTATCTCCGGCCACACCTGGCTGGTGGAGTGGTTCCGCCCCATCCTGGTGCTGCCCATCAACATCCCCATCGCCAAGCGGGTAGAACTGAACCCGACGCTGTGCCCGGAGGAGGATATGAAGCTTTACTTCGATTATGTGGCGATGATGAACTGGCATGCCGGTTTCCAGGCGCTTGCCGCCATGGGCCGCTACGATGGGACGGGCATCCTGGACAAGGTGAAGGT
>JAHIPE010000207.1 GCA_018894655.1 Actinomycetota bacterium | reverse complement strand
TGTCGTATCGAGAGCGCCGAGGCGCCGCTCATGCAAGGCGCGCGACCGAGCTGTACTCCGTGAGTACCGCGAGGGAGCGGAACGCAGCAGGTGCGGATGCATCGACGTTCGAATGCAAGCGTATTTATGGAACGGGGTACTCAGCCCGGCAGAGCGGGTGTGGGGCAGCGAAGTATGTAGATGAGGAGGTATGAGGAGATGCCGCTTTCGGAGACCGAGATAACCAGGAGAATAGTGGAGGGCTTCAGCCGGGAGTTCCTGGACTCCCTCGAGCTGGACGTGGCGATAGCCGGGGCCGGCCCGTCCGGGTTGGTTGCGGCCTTCTACCTGGCGCGTGAAGGGTTGAAGGTTAACGTGTTCGAGAGGAACCTGTACGTGGGAGGGGGCATTTGGGGCGGCGGCATGCTGTTCGCCAGGATAGTAGTCCAGGAGGAAGCGGCCGGGATACTGGACGAGATGGGCGTAAAGCTCGATGACACCGGTGACGGTTACCTGGCCGGCGACCCCGTGGAGGTGGTCTCAAGGTGTACCGTGGCGGCGATCGACGCCGGGGCGCGGGTTTGGGTGGGGATGACGGTCGAGGACGTTATGATAAGGGAGAACGACGTTGTCACCGGGGTGGTCTTGAACTGGCGGGCGGTCGAGCTATCGGGCATGCACGTGGACCCCCTGGCCCTCAGCGCGAAGGTGGTGATCGACGCTACAGGGCACGACTGTAACGTCGTGCGAACGGTCGAGCGCAAGGTCCCCGGCTGCCGAATCGAGACCGCCGGAGGGGTGGTCGTAGGGGAAAAGCCGATGTGGGCGGAGGTCGGCGAGAGAGAGATAGTCGACAATACCCGCGAGGTCTACCCCGGCATGATGGTCTGTGGCATGGCGGCCAACACCGTCTTCGGCTCACCGCGTATGGGGGCCATCTTCGGGGGCATGTTCCTGTCAGGCAGAAAGGTCGCCGGGCTTGCCGCGGGAAAGGTGCGCGGCGGGGCCTGACGGGTAATCACCCTCCACTTGAGGGCGGACTTCAGTCCGCCATCCGTACAGCGACTGTCGCTGCTCAAGAGGAAAAGATGGAGACGGCGAAGGCGTCTATGTGAGGTGGTACTGTTGCCCAAGTCCGAGAGGCCCGGCCTCGCCGGGCTCATGAGGATGATGGTGATAACGTCACGCGACGTGGAACGCGGCCGCGGGCATGAGGACGTGGCGCGGGCCGCGCTTGCCGCGGGCTGCCGGGCGGTACAGCTCCGTGACAAGGAGATGGCCGACCGTGACTTCGCGGAAGTGGCGCTCCGGATAAGGCGGGCATGCCGGGAGCGGGGGGCGTTGTTCCTGGTCAACGACAGGGTTGACGTGGCGTACGCGGTGCAGTCCGACGGGGTGCACCTCGGGGTCGAGGACCTTGACGTGACGTTCGCCCGGAGGCTGTTGCCTCCCGGTTTCCTGGTGGGGTTCTCACCGGAGAGCGTCCCCCAGGCGAGGGCGGCGGTCCGAAGCGGGGCCGACTACCTGGGGGTGGGGCCGGTGTTCTCCACCCAGTCCAAGCCGGACGCCGGGAGGCCGATCGGGCTTGACGGGCTTTCCGCGTACTGCCGGGAGGGGCTGGCGCCGGTTATCGCGGTGGGGGGGATTGACGCCTTGAACGCGGCCGGTACGCTTACAGCCGGCGCGGCGGGGGCCGCGGTGGTATCGGCGGTCGCCCGGGCAGTCGATATGGAGGAGGCGGCGCGCGAGGTACTGGAAAGCCTCGGGGAACCCGACCACGCGGCGGGCGACCTATAGCAACCGGGGGTACTGGAGATGGGTAAACGGCATACACTGATAGAGAGGCTCAAGCGAGGCGACATCCCCGATGTTCTCACCAGGGCGTTGGAGGGTGAGCCGCTGGACGCGGGGGAGGTAGCAGGCGAGATAATCGAGGGGACCGCGGTGTTCACCCTGAACTCGCTTCGGGAGTTACCCCGCCCCTGCGTTATCGGAAAGGGGCTTCGCACCAAGGTGAACGCCAACATCGGCACCTCGGTGGACTCCGCCGATCCCGAGATTGAACTCGCCAAGCTCAACGTCGCGACCGAGGCGGGCGCGGACACGGTGATGGATCTCTCCACCGGCGGGGACATCGACAGTGTAAGGCGGAAGATCCTGGCGGGGTCCGTGGTGCCGGTGGGCACCGTACCGATATACCAGGCGGCGATCGAGTCCCAGGACAGGCACGGCAGCATCGTTCAGATGACCCCGGACGAGATGTTCGGGGCAATAGAGCGGCACGCGGCCGACGGGGTTGATTTCGTCACCGTGCACTGCGGGGTCACCATCCGCGCGCTGGACTGCCTGGAGTCCACCGGAAGGATAGCCGACATCGTTAGCCGCGGGGGCGCTTTCCTGTCCGGGTGGATACTGTTCAACGAAAAGGAGAACCCGCTGTACGCCGACTTCGACCGGCTGCTGGACATCGCCATTCGCTACGACATGACACTGAGCCTGGGGGACGGGTTCCGCCCGGGGGCGGTCGCCGACGCGACCGATGACGCCCAGGTTCAGGAACTCCTCATACTGGGGGAACTGGTGTCCCGCTGCCGGGACGCGGGGGTACAGGCGATTGTGGAGGGCCCCGGGCACATCCCGCTGGGCCAGGTGGCGCTCAACGTGGAGATGGCCAAGCGTATCTGCCGGGGGGCCCCGTTCTACGTGCTGGGCCCGCTGGTGACCGACGTCGCCCCCGGTTACGACCACCTTGTGGCGAGCATGGGCGGCGCCTTAGCCGCGGCCTCCGGCGCGGATTACCTGTGCTACGTGACTCCCCG
>JAHIPE010000206.1 GCA_018894655.1 Actinomycetota bacterium | reverse complement strand
ACCATCTTGCGTTTCTAGAGGGATTCGATGAAGGCTTCCACGCGGGCGCGGACCTGGGCCTCGGAGTAAGTACGGGAGTCGGTCATGTCCGCCTCGATTATCAGCACCGGCTTGCCGGTCCTCTCGGTCACCATGCTGGCCAGGTCGTACTGCCCCAGTGAGTACGGCTTGCAGGAGCGGTTGGAGTGCATAACCACCCCGTCGGCGGAGAACCGGGAGACAAGCGCCAGTAGTTGCTCGAACATCAGGTCGATGGAGATGTTCAGGTATATCCCGGTGTAGGCGTCGGCCATGCTGGTAAGGGGGTCGTCTATCTTGATATCGATGGCCCAGGCGGTGGTGTACGTATCGGCCACCAGGCAGGTGTTGTTCCTGGCAAACAGCTGCCCCAGGTTCCTCATCTCGTACCAGATGGGGATATTGTCCCAGATAAGCCGGTACCTCTCATCGGGCACCGCCGATATTCCCTCCTCTATCCTGCTTAGCATCTCACTCTTGAGGAGCCGGTAGTACTCAACCACCTCCGGGGTCCCTCGAAGCGTTACTATCGGCGCCATGTGGATGAACGCGTCGAAGCAGGTGAGCGGGGACGGCCTGTACTCCGCGGTTTCGAGGACCTCCTTCCATAGCTCGATGCCCTCCACCGAGAGCATCGCCACCTCGGCGAAGCGCTCGAGCGAGAACTCGCGCCCGGTGTGCTCCTCCAGGAAGGCGACAAGTTCCAGGCACTGCTTCCTAACGTACTCGGTGGCGTGCTCGTACCTGGTCTTGTGCATGAACGGTGTGTCCATGAGAAACATGGGGACCTCGAAGTAGCGGGCAAGCTCCTCGTACCACTTCTGCACCGTGCCGCAGATGTTGTTGCAGCACAGCAGGAAGTCGGGCCTGGGAAGTCCCCCGATGGGGCCCCCGTGGGTGATGGCCGAGCCGATGTCCAACCGGGCGTAGGAGCAGAGGTCGTTGGAGAACCCCAGCCCCTCGGCGACCTCGGCCAGCTCCACACCCATCTTGGAGGCGCCGCACATCGCCCCGTGATTCTCGGGGTAGACGGGGATGACGTCCATGGCGATGAGGAACTCCACCGGCCCGCCGCTGGTTATCCAGCATATCGGCCTGTCGGTGCCCTCGGCGCCCTTGGCGTCGATGTAATACTCGGTCATGAGCTGCTTCATCTGGTCGGTGGCGTTTATCTTTACGTACGGCTTCAGGCCTTCATCGGCAGCCAACTCTCACCCCCTTATCGTTTCCAGCAAGGCCTCGACCCGCGTCCGCAAACGGGGGATCGAGACCGAACCCTGCTCTATCTCCAGGTGCAGGGAAGGTATGCCACGCTCGTCCAGAGCCTTCTTCACGTACGGGTAGTCGAAGGCGTGCGGCTCGCAGAACTTGAACTGGAAGAACAGTACGCCCTCGGCCCCGGAACCGGTGATCCTCTCCAGGAGCAGCTCAGCCCGGTCGCGGGTAGTCACGTGCTTGCACGGGCACGGCACCCCGTCCCAGATCCTCCTGGCGATACTCTCGATAGGGTCTACGTACTCGGGAGCCATTACGCCTGCGTAACGGTGCCCGGTGCAGAAGTCATCATCGATGACGGTACCGCCGACGTCCTCCACCATCGCCAGGAACTCCCACTGATCCATCACCGAGCCGATCCCGAACAGCCGGACCTTCTCGCCCGCTTGAGGGCGGGCTTCAGCCTGCCCCCGCGACTCAACCCCCTCTTCTTGAGGGCGGTCGGGAAGGCCGCCCGGGGCCGCGCCTGAGAGTCGCGCCTCGATGTTACCAAGCAGCTCCTCCAACAGGGCGTTATGCTCCTCCTTGTCCATGAGCGCGCTCGCGGCGACTACCATGAGCGCCTTATCGGACGGCAGCACTCCGGGATCCCGTCGCCTGAGACGGTAGAGGTCGGCCAGCAGCGCCCGGTTTCGGTTGTACAGCGCGATGCTCGTCCTGAGGGCACCGTCGTCCACCGGGCCCACCAGCTCCCCGAGCCTCTCCCTGAACGAGGCAAGCTCGCGGCACAGGTACTCCCAGGCGGAGTCGCCCTCGAGGCGCCCCGGTAGCACCACGTCCAGGTGAACATCGTAGCCCGCGTTGAGCCGCCATATGTCGCTCAACCGCTGCATCGTGTCGCAGGTGTGGACGAAGACCGTTCCGTCAAGAAAGTCCAGGTCGCCACCCAGCGCCATGTCGAGGCCGGTGCGGGCCAGCGAGCAGCAGTAGCTCTGCAGGTGAGCGCCGCTCTCGGATATCACCCGGTTCTCGCCGGTGATGCGCGCCGGCAGGGCGCCTGCCGCGTGGATTATCTCCTCGGGGGCGTAGTGGCAGAAGAAGCCCATCACCTTGCCGCCGGTGCGGCCCTTCCATGCCCGCGCGTAGGAGTAGGGGTCGCCGACCAGGCCCTGCAGCCTGGAGAGTACATCTACACTCAACCGGCTCACCTCGTCCTTATCAATCACGCGCCCGCCCTCTCCCCCGCTATGATCGCCGCGCCCAGTGCGCCCATGTGCTGGGGCATCTCCGGCACCACCAGAGACGTCTCCAGGCGTTTCTCCAGCGCTCGGACCACGCCTACGTTGCGCGCCACCCCGCCGGTCATTATCACCTTTTCCTTAAACGGCACACGTACCGTCATGGCGTAGATCCTGGAAGCGATCGCCTGGTGGATGCCTGCCACGATGTCCATCTTGCTGGCGCCCTCGGCGACCCGCGAGACCACCTCGCTCTCGGCGAACACGGTGCACACGCTGCTGATGGAGACCGGCGACTCCGACAGGAGGGATATCTCCCCCAGGTTGTCGAGCTCGACCTCCAGGGCGGCGGCCATGACCTCCAGGAACCGGCCGGTGCCCGCGGCGCACTTGTCATTCATCATGAAATCGATGACCTTGCCCGTCTCGCCGATCGCTATCACCTTGGAGTCCTGACCGCCCAGGTCTATAACCGTCCGGGCTTCCGGCTGCCTGGAGTGGGCGCCCCTGGCGTGGCAGGTTATCTCAGTCACCCTCTCGTCGGTGAAGTCGGCCGACATGCGCCCGTACCCTGTTGCGATCATCCCGTTGATGTCGCTCTCCTCGAGCCCGGCTTCTCTAAGCGCCAGGTCCAGCGCGCGCCTCCCGGCAATCCGGCTGTTGTGGCCGGTCATCACAAGGCTGGTGCCCAGGATATCCCCGTCTTCCAGGAGTACCGCCTTGGCGGTGTTGGAGCCGATATCAACTCCCGCTACAGTCACTGAGCCGCTCCTTGCCGGTGCCTGCTTGATGGTGGTGATTATATCCGAAATGCAACCGGCCTTTATGGCGGAAAGAAAAAGGGGCGGCACCGGCCGCGCCACCCCTTGAGGTTATCCTTGAGGCCGGTTAGACCGACACTACTTCCTTTACCTCCGGGATCTCTTCCTTCAGCTTGGCCTCGATCCCCCTCTTGAGGGTAAGGCTCGCCATCGGGCAACCGTGGCACGCGCCGGTCAGCTTCACCTTCACCGTACCGTCGTCCTCGTCCACGCCAATAAGCTCAACGTCTCCCCCGTCCCTCTGCAACATCGGCCTGACCTTCGCCAGGACCTCCTCTACTTTCTCTTTCATGCAAACCCCCTACACTCCACCCGTACTCGTCTAAACGTAATGGTAACCCTACCTTACCAGTAGTCAAATGACAAATATCAAAAGTTAAAAATTGAAGTCCACGTCTTGAATCTTGCCTTTTTCGTTTCGGCCTGACTGCGTCAGAGGCAAAAAACGAGTCAGGTCGATGTCGGCGAGATAGGCTGCTTTCTTCTCCACGAACAGGGAGTTGGCGTCGGGGAACCGGGCACCGTCCTCCCCCTCGATGAAGATTATTTCGCCGGATGCCACGGACTAGAGACCCAATTTACCCGGGTTCATTATCCCCTTGGGATCAAGTTCCTTCTTCAAGCCCCGTAGCGCGCCCATGCCCCGCTTGCCGTACTCCTTCTTGAACCAGGGAGCGTGCTCGTAGCCGACGCCGTGGTGGTGGGAGATGGTGGCGCCGCTCGAGAGTAACGCGTCCCCCGCCTTCTTCTTCAGGTGCTCCCACTGCTCGATCTCGCGCCCCTTCGCCTGCTTGCCGAAGAAGATAAAGTACAGGCTGGAGCCGGTCCTGTAGGAGTGCGACAGGTGGCAGGTGACTATCGACTTCGAGCCGTAGTCGGCGATCGCCTCACGGATAGCCTTGCCGACGGTGTGGTAGACGTTCATGATGTTGTCCCAGGTGGTGGCGGTCTCCAGGGTGTCTATCATTACCCCCCACCCCATCATGATGTCCCGCAGGTACGGGTGGTCGTACCGGCCGTGATACCACTCGTTGCCGGCGCTCTTCCCCAGTGGCACCGCGCCGTGCTTCCGGCAAACGGCTGTTATGCTTTTCATGCGGGCGGAGGTCTCGTCCTCCTCGCCCTCACACCCCAGTATGGCGAACGAGCCCCTCTTGAACGAGTATCCCAGCACGTCCAGCACCTTGAGCGCCGCCATCGTGCCCATCTCCTTGGCGGCGTTGCTCGACGGCTTCCTGACGATCATGGCCAGCGCGCTCTCCTCGGTGTCGGATATACGTATCGTCTCCGGGACGATGCCGCTCTGCATCATCTCGCGCACCGCCTGCACCCCGCCCTCGAACTCCCTGAACAGAAGCCCACGGTAGTCGTACGACTCCGGGAGGGGGCGTACCTTCACGGTTGCCCGGGTGATGATGCCCAGGGTCCCCTCCGAGCCGCAGATTATCTGGTCCATGTCAGGTCCGGTCGCCGAGGCGGGAACGTCGAGGGTGTCGATGACGCCACGCGGCGTCACCATGCGCACCGACTTCACCATCTCCTCTATCTTGCCGTAGCCGGTGGACTGGCGGCCGGCGGACCGGCTGGCTATCCAGCCCCCCAGCCCGCTGAACTTGAACGACTCGGGGGCGTGGCCCAGGTACAAGCCTTGCTTCATCAGTTCCTCCTCCAGTTCCGGCCCCCAGATACCGGCCTCGAACGTGGCGGTTTGGCTCTCGCCGTCAATATGGATGACCTTGTCCATGCGCCGCAGGTCCACCGTTATCGACCCCTTGAGCCCCTTGCGGTTAAGGGGTTCAACGCCCCCCACTACGCTGCTCCCCCCGCAGAAAGGCACCACCGCGATCGCCTCCTTGTCAGCGATCTTCAGTATGCCCTTCACCTCCTTCTCGGAGGCGGGAAACAGCACCGCGTCCGGCGGGTTGGGAACCTGCTCCAGGTGGCCCCTTAGCAGGTCGCGGTAGCTCTTGCCCAGCCCGTGGTAGACCCGGTCGTGACGGGAGGTCGAGACGTGTTTATTACCCACCACTCCGGCCAGGGCCTTGAGGGTTGCCTCCTTCAGCCGGACGTTCCGGAGCTTGACGCTCTCTATATCCGGGTCGGGGACCCGCACCTCCTTGACCTTTATCCCCAGTTTCTCCTCGAGGAAAGGGATGTAGGTGGGCCTCTCCTCCACCGGGTACGTCTTGTCGATGTCGCCCCAGCCCCACCAGCGTGTCGGTATCTCGCTCGACTTGGTCATTTTCGCTCCTTTGCTGTTCCTTATAAGCCGGTTGGATACCGTCGCTACGCCCCGAGGGCGTCAATCCCTTCGCAGCCCTTGAGCCAGACCGCGACTATAAGGCCCAGCGTCGGGGGCTCCAGGTTGGCGGCACAGTCTATCGCCACGTCCAGCACCGCCGGCCTGCCCGATGACACCGCGCGCTCGAGGGCGGGCTTTATCTCGTCCGGCTCGGTCACCCGTATCCCCAGGCACCCCATCGCCTCGGCCATCTTGTCCAGGCGTATGTCGGTAAAGTCTACCCCGCAGTATCGCTTCTCGAAGGCGGCGTGCTGCGCCGCCTTGATCATCCCGAACGAGTGGTCGTTGGCCACGATGTCTATTATCGGTAGCTCCAGGCGCGCCGCTGTCTCCAGTTCGCCCACCGAGAACAGGAAAGCCCCGTCCCCGTGGATGATGTAGGTCGGGCGGTTCGGCGCGGCCATCTTCGCCCCGAGCGCCAGGGGCAGCCCCGCTCCCAGGTGGCCGGAGCCTCCCGCCCAGAGGAACGAGCGCGGCCGGTAGACCCTGGTGCCCATCGCGCACCAGAGGCCTATGTTTCCACCGTCCACAGTCATTATTGCGTCCTCGCCGAAGAACTCCCGCACCTCCTTTACCAGGCGCAGAGGGTGGATGGGAACCGCGTCGGTGGCGGACATCGCCGCCACTCCGTCTGCCGCCTGCTGCTCCACCGCCTGGCAGTTGGCTGTGAACTCCCGGGAGTCCACCTTACCGGTGATCCCGGACAGCGCCTCCAGGAGTTGCCCCAGGACCGCCTTCGCGTCCCCCACCACCGCCAGGTCTACCTCGCGGTTGAGGGCGATGGAACGCGGGTCTATGTCAACCTGTATTACCTTCTGCGCGTCGGGTGTGCCCCAGAAAGGTGGCGTGCCCCAGAAGTCAAGCTCGGCGAACGTGCAGCCGACCGACAGGACCATGTCCGCCCCGGCCCCGGCGGCGATCGCACCTCCCCCGGCGGGCACCATGCACAGCGGGTCGTCTTCCGACATAATTCCACGCGCGCCCACCGTCGGGGTAACCGGGCAGCACAGGTACTCGGCCAGCTCCTTCAGCTCACCTGAGGCCTCGCTCCAGAGCACCCCCCCACCGGCGTGGATCATGGGGCGCTCCGCGGCGGCCAGCATCTCGGCCGCCTTGGCCACCAGGTCTGGGTCGCCGTGCACCCGGCCGGTGTTACGGGTCCTCTCCGGCGGCGCTATCCTTATCTCGTCTTCCTCGTGGGTCTCGAACAGCACGTCCACCGGGATGTCCAGGTGGACCGGCCCCGGCTTGCCGGAGTACGCCTCCCGCAGGGCCCGGGCCACCAGGTCAGGTATGCGGTCCCACCTGTTCACCAGGGCGTTCCACTTGGTGACCGCGCTGAAGAGCGTCATCTGGTCAAGCTGCTGTTGTGAGCCCTGGAACGGGTAAGAGCGGTCGGAGTGTATCTGGGGGGTTATCGCCAGCAGCGGCACGTTGTCGGCCATCGCGGTTTCCATACCGCCGATCATGTTGGACGCCCCCGGGCCTACCGTGCCGGTGCATACCGCAAGGTCACCGCTGACGCGCACCCAGGCGTCGGCCATGTTGACAGCGGCGGTCTCATGACGGGTCATTACGAACTCCAGGCCTTCGGGCTGCCCGACCCGTACTATAGCGTCGATAAAAGTAGTGAGTTGCCCGCCGGGAATGCCGAAGACCTTGGTCACGCCCTCGTTCAACAGGCACTTCGCCAGAAGCTCTCCACCGGTTATGCTAGCCACTTTAACCCCTCCTGTCTCGCGCCGGACCTACCGATAAACGATATTCTATCACTTGCGCCAGCGCCCATATCTTGCGTTTAGGGCCTGGCCCCTTTTGCAATATTACTCCGCGGTGAGGTCGAAGACGGTCTTGAACGCCTTGTTCTCGGCCTTGTTCATGTTGACCTCGATGGCCTTCTTGTACTCGTCAATGGTGAAACGGTGGGTGATAAGGTCGGTGAGGTCGATCTTTTTTTTCTTCACCAGGTCGATGGCGACATCAAAGCAGTGCACCGTCTTTCCCTCGTACTCAGCGCTACCATGACCCAGGTTCCCGATGATAGTGAGCCCCTTCATCCACACCGGGGTCCAGTCCACCTTCCCCGGTATCTGTATACCGATGATCACCATCGTAGCCTCGCCGGCGGCGACCCGGAACGACTCGTTGATGGTACCGGTTGAGCCCACGCAGTCGAATATCCGGTTGAACCCGCCGGTGCATATGCGCTTCTCCAACATGGGCTTGTAAAGATTTGCCCCGGTTATCTGAACGGTGCGGTCGTAGATGGATTCGCTCCCGGGATCGATCAGCTCGTCGGCGCCTTTCTCCCTCGCCTTCTCCGCGTTTATGGGCACCGGCTCCACCGCGGTTATGCGACAGTCTACCCCCAGGGCACGGATGGACGCGATGACCCCCAGCCCGATGACCCCGCACCCAATCACCAGTACCTCGTCGCCATCCTCGGGGAGGCCGCGAAGCACCGGGTAGAGAGAAGAGCAGATAGGCTCCAGCATCATCACCTGCTCGTCGGTGAAGGAATCCGGGACCTCGAAGATCTGGCTCTTGTGGGCCACGAAGTACCTGCTCCATCCCCCGCCGGTGTCGGCGCAGAAGCCGGTGAACATGCCCGGCTTTAGCGCGCCCTCGGCGAAGTTCTCGCAGATGGACTGGAACCCCCGGGAGCACGGCCCGCACGGGGGATCGATACCGCGGACCACGCACCCCAGCGTGGGGTTGAGGGCCACCCTCTGCCCTTCCTTGACGCCCTCAACCGCGCTTCCCACCTCCTCCACCACGCTGCAGTTCTCATGCCCTATGGTGAACGGGAACGACGCGAACGGCTGGGTGGTGGGGCTATCGTGGAGCATGACCAGCCCCAGGTCGCTCCCGCAAAACCCCGAGAGGACCGACCTCAACTTAAGCCACTCAGGGCCACGGAGATCCGGCTCGGGGACATCCCGCAGTGAAACGCAGGACCTGGGGCCGTAGTACTCCTCCGGGCGCAACGCGCCGGCGACCTTCGTGTAGCCGTACCGGGGCAGGCTGAAGTTGAACTGTACCGCTTTCAAGTCATCACCCCTTAATACTTAATACTATTGCGTTGCCTGTCCCCGTTGGCGCGTTTCGCGTCGGTGGTGCCTGTCCCCGTTGGCGCGTTTCGCGTCGGTGGTGCCTGTCCCCGTTGGCGCGTTTGTCCCCGTTGGCGCGTTTCGCGTCGGTGGTGCCTGTCCCCGTTGGCGCGTTTCTTGCGTTTTTGGCTAGAGCCTGAAGGCTTGTTTGATGCAACGGGTGGCGCCCTTCCGGGTAGCCGTCTCTATCATGGGGATATAGTCGTCCAGCTTCCAGACGTGGGTAAGCAGGTGATCCACCTCCACCTTCCCATCACCTATGAGCTCGGTGGCCCACTCGTACGTCTTCTGTGTCCTTCCCTCATACGTCTCCGTCGATGAGCAGAGTGTCCCCCTGATTGTCAGCTCCTTGAACCAGACCGGGGTCCAGTCCAACCCCTTGGGTACAGTGACCAGGCCGATGATCACAATCCTGCCGCCGGACTTCGTCATGCGGAACGAGTCGTCCAGCGTCTCGGTGTGCCCCACGCAATCGAAGATCACGTCGGGCCCCCCGTTCAGGTACTCCCCACCGATCATCGGCTTTAGCACCTGGGCGCCGGTTAGGCGGGCGACCTCCGCCTGCAGGTTATCTATCTCCTTCTGCATGATGACCTCGTCGGCGCCGAACCCACTCGCCACCTCGGCCTGGAACGGGTAACGCGCGATCACTATTACCCGGCAGTCGGCCAGCGCCTTGAGGGAAGCGGTGACAAGCATCCCGATTATCCCGCAGCCGTACACCAGCACCGTCTGGCCAGGCTCGGGCAGGTTTCGCATTACCGGGTGAAGAGCGCTGGCGAAGACGTCTATCATTATCGCTTGCTCGTCGCTCATGTCGCCCGGAACCTTCATCAGTTGGCTCTGGTGCGCCACGTAGTACCGGCTCCAGGAGCCGCCCACCGGCTCGCAGAAGCCGAGGTTGAGACCGGGGGGCAGGGTGCCCTCCCGCAGGTTCAGGCACTCGGAGAAGTCCCCCCGGCAGCACGGACCGCACGGCGGATCGATGTCGCGCGCGGCGCACGGCATCATCGGGTCGGCCACCACCCGGTCGCCCACCGCGAAGCCGCTGACGTTGGAGCCGGCCTCCACTATCTCTCCCACGTTCTCGTGACCCACAGTGTAAGGCATCGTGATATACGGCTCGGTGTAGGGGGTGTCATCCAGGAAGACCATGTTGATATCGCTTCCGCAGACCCCCCCGTATATGGTCCTTATCTTGACCCAGTTCTCGTTTATGAGTTCCGGCTCGGGGACATCGTCCATGAAGATTGGAGCGAGGGGCCCCTTGTAGTAGGCCTCCTTCTTGATCCTCCCCACTCCCTTGGCGAAGGCGTACCGCGGGATGGTCGCGTTGAACCGTATCGCTTTCATGGTGCCATCACTTCTCTTCCGGCGCCCTGGGCGGCTGGCACATGGGTGTATCGGGAACCTTGTTGCCCATCACCCTCTCGATGGGCCACAGGTAGCTTATCTCCCCGATGAGGTGCATGCCTCCGTCCACGAAGAGGGTGTGCCCGGTAACCCAGTCGGACAGCTCCGACGCCAGGAACGCCGCCGCCCGCGCCACGTCCTCCGGGACTCCCAGACGCCCGAACGGTATCTGGCGCAGGATGCCGTCCCTTATCTCGGGGACCGAGAGCACCTCCTCCATGAGCGGAGTGTCTATAGCCCCGGGGCCTATCGCGTTGACGTTGATACCGTAGGGGGCAAGCTCCACCGCCGCCGCCCTGGTGAGCATCATCACCCCGCCCTTGCTGGCGCAGTACGGTATCTCCCCGGCCATCGGTACGGTTTCGTTGATGGACGAGAGGTTTATTATCTTCCCGCCGCCGTTCTCCTTCATCACCTTCACGGCCTCCCGGGTGCAAAGGAACGTGCCCTTGAGGTTGACGTCGATGACCATGTCCCACTCCTCGATTATCATCTCGTCAATAGCGGACATGCACCCGGTTCCGGCGGAGTTGACAAGTATATCCAGCCCGCCCAGTTCACCAGTCACCTTCTCGAACGCGGAGGCCACCGACTCCTCGTCGGTCACGTCTATCTCGCAGGCTGCCGCGCTGCCGCCGGAACCGCTGATCGCCGCCGCCGCCGCCCGGGCCGCCTCACCATCGAGGTCCGCTATCATCAGCCTCGCGCCCAGCCCGGCGAACCCGTCGGCAATACCCCTGCCTATCCCCGAGGCACCGCCGGTAACCATCGCCACCTTTCCTTCAAGACTCAATTCCATCTGCACGCCTCCCCGGTAGTAACGCCCGTCGGCCCGGCTTCAGGTGGTATCGTACTTCGAGTACTCCCCTTCGAACTCGGTCGGTATGGACTGCAGGACCTGCACCCAGCGGTCGGTCGACTTGGATCCCTTGAGCAGCTTGAGAAAGCTGCCCTTTACCTTGAGCTTGCGCAGCGACAGGGCCTTGGTCGCGTTCAGATGCCCCCGGAGGATGTCCACCCAGATGTAGTAAGTGGCGGTAAGGGTGAAGGTTGTGTCCCTCACTCCCAGCCAAACCTCGGTCATCTCCCCGTCCGTCAACTGGTAGCCGCCGGATACGTCCTCGGGGACACCCTTGTCGGGCTCAGCCTTCATGACCATCGTGAACGACTCGTTCTCTCCTTTGGCGAGCTCACGGTACCGCTCGTCCTCATTGGTCCGCCTCTTGACCTCGGCGAAGTACTCCTCGGTGGCAAGCTTCATCTCAATGACCTCCAGCGCTAGTGGAACTGCCGTCGCCTCGCTGGACACCGCCAGCTTTGTTTAGCATATTCCCAAAAGGCGAGTGCGTTCAAGGGTTTTCGGCTGTCATCGGCTCCGGCCGTGAAAAAAGGGGCGAACGTTTAGACAATTCCTGACAGGAAACAGCCGGTGGAGGGGCACCGGGACGGACTGAAGTCCATCCTCAAGCGTGTGTTTGTTTCGCTTGACCAAACCTGTTGACAACGTGGAAACGCGTGTGCTATCCTCGGCATAGAGAGTTAGGTTTGCCTAATATTCACGCAGGAGGACAGGGTGGGAGAGACCGGATGATGAACGGGCAAATGGGACCGCGACATGGGCACTGTCTGCACGCTGCCCGTGGAGGGGAAGCCGGCTTGGTACGCCTGGAAGACCTGAAGCCGGGCTCCACCGGGACGATACACCGGCTCTCCTGCGGGCGGAAGCTGCGTCGGCGCCTTATGAACATGGGAGTCGTCACGGGGACCCCGTTCGAGGTAGAGAGGGTTGCCCCGCTGGGCGACCCCGTCGAGCTAAAGCTGAAGGACTTCCACCTCACCCTCCGCAATAAGGAGGCGGGCGACATCTGGGTCAAGGTCGACGATGAGTTATAACCATCTCATTCCACTGGGGTTCATGCGCCCGGGGGAAACCGGGATCTTGAAGGAGATACGGGGCCTCAGGCACCACCTGGATGACGGCAAACCCCACACCCACATGAGACCGACCAAGCGATACCGCCGCGGCCACATGTTCCACACCGACCGCGGCCACCGGTTGGAACACCGGTTGAACTATATGGGGCTGGTT
>JAHIPE010000205.1 GCA_018894655.1 Actinomycetota bacterium | reverse complement strand
TATCGGAGGCCTTTCTCCCGGCCGTATTTCTGGATCAGTTGCTCCTGCTCCCACTTGGTGATGGAGTAGTCGTTAACCAGGAACGAGCCCCTGGGCTGATCGCCCTGGGTGTTGAGCGGCGTGCTTCCCTCCTCGGTGAACGGCTGGTTCGTGGGGTGCTTCGCCGGTCGCCGGTACTCATTGTCGGCCAGCCAGGGCCTGACCCCGTGTCCCCAGAAGAGCTCGAAGAGCATGCGGAGAGGGTTGAGCGAACTGCGGGGCATGTTGGGGTGCCCGTAGACCCCGGCGGTAGACCAGTGGACCATGCGGTCGACACCCTCATCCAGCATCGCCTCGCAGAGGTTGATGGTTCCGTCTATGTTCACCTTCCGGAGCGCCTCCATGGGGGCGGAGTAATCGTAGAGGCTGGCAGTATGATAGACAATGTCGACATCTTTCAAGACCTCCGCCAGGGAGTCACGGTCCAGGAGGTCGGACGCCACGAACTCCACGCAGTCCGCGTCCCAGTCGAGACCGAAGTTCTCCTGGCATTTCCGGATGTGCTCGCTCTCCCAGGCGCGGGAGAGGTCGGTGCCGCGCACCGGGATGCCTTCATCGGCGAGGATCTTCACCATGTGGCCCCCGGAGAATCCACGAGCACCGGTAACCAGTGACACTTTTTTCATCTATTCCCCGGCCTCCTTTTCTCAGTAAAGAATAATAACACAGGTCGCGCCGGCGCCTCATCTCGGCTTCCGCGGAACTATCGGGGCTTCTTTCTGCGCCGCTGGCGGAGCAGGTCGGTGAACGCCTCGAGCCGGGTCTCGATACCGGTAGGTGACGCGTGCTCATCGAGGCAGAGGTTAAGTACCGGGATGTCGTACTCCTTCTCTATCCGGGGAAGGATCGCGCGGCAGACGCTCTCGGGCATGCAGGTGAACGGGAAGACGTGGATGACGCCGTCATACCGTTTCCGGGCCGCGTCTATGGTGCCGGTGATGGTCTGGTGCTCCTCCCCTCCCAGCACGTAGGGGATGTACGGACGGGCGACCCTCCTGGCTCGCCGCTCCTCGACAAGGATTGACGGGTCCGTCTTCAGCGGCCTGAAAAGCCACTTGTAGATGCTCATGACGGGGTGGGCCACGACTCCCATCTCGCCCAGCCTTCGTTCTATATCGAAGTTGAGAGACGGCTCCAGGACCGCGTAGATCTCGCCAAGGACCGCTATGTGCAGCGGCTCGCCTCTCCTTTCGACCTCCACGGCGTCCATAAGCTCCATCCCCCGGTCCAGCGCGGAGCCGGTGGCCTTGACACTCGGGGACTCGTGCACCACGGAAAGCGAGCGGGAGAGTGCGTCGGAGGTCGACCCCCTCTCCCTCTCGAACGGCCGGACCTCCCTGGCACTGGCCTCCAGGGCGTCAACCGCCCTGGCCTTGCTCCTGAACGACCTGAACGCGCGAAGCCACCCCAGGGCCAGGTTGCCGTCCACGGTGTCGGCGAACTTGTTGTAGACGGTCCCGACGCCGTCGCGCCCGAGAAGGATGCTATCGAACTCGAATCCCGCATCCCTGAGTATCTGGTGCTGCACCCTGCCGTAGTAGCCGAAGCGACAGGCCCACGTGCCGCTGACCATGGCCAGCGTGTCCGCCCCCATAGACAGCGCCTGAAAGTTGTCGCCAAGGTTCACCTTGAACGGCAGGCAGACGAACTCCGGCGCGTGGAGCGCGCCCATTTCGATGGTCTTCTGGGTCGGCCGCGGGGGAATGATGACCTCGGCGCCCAGGTTGGAGAGAAGCGCGGAAAGGGCGATGTAAGCGTTTCCCATGTGGGGGAATGAGACCTTCATGATTTTCTGCGCGACCGCCGGATGAGGTCAACGAACGCCTCGACCCTGGTGGCAACGCCGGCCTGGCCGGCATGCTCGTCCAGGACCAGGGTCATAAGAGGAGGGCTGCTCTCCGTTCGGACCTCCCGTTCAATTATCTCGCCGACGATGGAGTCCGGGCCGCAGGCGAAGCACATCACCAGCATGACCCCGTCGATGTCCTCGCGGTGCAGGAAATACGAGGCAGAGCCGAGCAGCTCCTTCTCGTAGCTCCAGGATATCTCGGGATATCGGGCGAGTTCCGCCTCTATCACGTCCGGTGGCACCTCTGTCATGTAGGTCACGCAGGAGCCGAGCCGGGACAGACGGCTGGGGAGGTTATGGCTGATGAAATGGTCGTGCAGGAGGTATTCGTGCCCGACAAGCGCGACGTTTAGCCCCGGGGCGGGGCCATCGCCGGAGCCCGCCCGCACACCGCCTGAACTGCCGTTTCCCGAGAAGGCCGCACTCATCGCATCCTCGGGGGTAAGGCCCCCGAGAAGCTTGCCCTCGTATCGGGCCTGGACGTCGATGGCCCGGCTAAGCGCTTTCCTGGTAAGGGCTGGCGGGGTATCCAGCATTTCGCCCAGACGCCTGGCGCTCGAATGAATAGAGCGGTTCTGTATGTCAACCACGAACTCGATTATCGGCGGCAGCCCCTCTATGGAGCTTCTTATCATATCGGGAAGGCCGATCAGCTTGGGGCAGGTGTAGGTGTCGGAGTCGCACTTTTCCACCGACACCAGCCGGGTGAGGAACAACCGGTCGACAATGTCCTTGAGCTCCAGAACGTGGCCGTAATAGAGTTTTACCGGGACGCAGATATCGTCAACGCAGTAGCGGACGCCATCCTCGACGAGTCGTTTTCCCGTGGGCTTGGAGAGGACTACCTTCGTACCCAGGCCCTCGAGCATCGTCTTGAAGAACGGGAAGTACCTGTAGTATGAGAGCGCTCTTGGAATACCGACCGTTAGCATGCGAACAATTATAGGGGTAATTGATATATGATGTAAGGGGTGCGGTGGGCGTGTACCGTGCCAAGCCGGGAGGCCGAGGGAAAGGATATCGTGGAAGGACGAAGAGGATTGCCGGCGCTGCTTCTCGCGATGGTGCTACTGGTTGCCCTGGCGGCGGGTTGCGGCGAAGGCGAGCAGGAGGCGGTAACAATCCCACAGACCACGCCGTCAACCGCGACGACGGCCCCGGTGGCGGAGGAATCGGTCCAGGTGTACTTCCTGTTGGGCGAGATGCCCGCCACGGTAACCCGTGAGGTGGAGGGGGGAGCGCCCGAGGCGCTGGAGGAGCTGATGAAGGGCCCGTCGCCGGAGGAGGAGGAGCAGGGGTTTGCCACCGCGATACCAGGGGGCACCAGGCTCAGGAGTTACGCGGTCGAAGGAGAGGTCGCGACGGCGGACTTCTCCGGGGAGCTGGCAAGCTACGGGGGCGGTTCGGCGATGGTACAGGCGATTACCGCTCAAATAACCGAAACCGTCAGGGCGAACGACCCCAGGGTGACTACCGTGGTAATAACGGTTGACGGTGTTTCAGCGGACGAGGCCCTCCAGCCGTAACCTTAGTGCCCTACTCCATAAATACGCTGGCATTCGAGCGCCGCTGCATCCACTCCTCCTTGCGTTCCGCTCCCTCGACGTACTACAGGAGTACGTCTCAGTCGCGCGCCTTGCCGGAGCGGCGCTTCGACGCTCTCGGTGCGTAACCGTATCTATGGAACGAGGCACTTAGAACCGCTTTGACATCGTTACGCGCGTGCCGTTCCGGCCGGTGTCTATGTCCACGTTGTCCAGGAGGGAGCAGATGAGGAAGAGGCCCCTTCCGGCGGGCGCCACCGGGTCCGGTGGCGGAGGTGGCAGGATACCGGGGTCGAAACCGGCTCCCTTGTCGGAGACCTCCACAACCACGGCATCCGCGAACATCTTGCAGGTAACTTCGACCGGGTGTTCGACGCCGGGGTTATGCTCGATCGCGTTCTTGCACGCTTCGTGGGTGGCCGACAGTACGTCGTGGACGTGGGGCTGTGCAAGCGGAAACGGCGTGAGCGTTACCTTGAGGAACTCACGGACGACGGCCAGGCCGCAAGTGGCAGGCTCGAGAGTGTAGCGGCTGACCTTGAGCAAACGGCCCGAGTTGCCCATAATCCTCCTGTCCCGCCCGGGGCCGGGGGTCCGGCGGCCACCCGGGGCAATGAACGTCTTGATATTTCCTTCTCCGCGACTATTCTATAGACTCTAGTCTACGCAAGTAAAAAACCAACGCCGGCGCCGGCCGGTAACTGGAGACACTCATGCTGGTAGAAATTGACGGAAAGAAGCCGGAGGTCGCACCTGGCTCGTTTGTGGCGCCTACCGCAGTGCTCATAGGTGACGTCGTTGTGGAAAGCGGTGCGTCTATCTGGTGGGGGGCGGTGCTCCGGGCCGACTGGAACAGGATAAGGGTGGGAGCCCGCTCCAGCATCCAGGACAACTGCGTTGTGCATTGCACGATGGAGGAGGGCGTGGACATCGGGGCTGACGTGACGGTGGGGCACGCGGCTGTGCTTCATAGTTGCACGGTTAAGGACTGCGCGTTGATTGGAATCAACTCCACGATCCTGGACGGCGCCGTGGTGGGGAGCAAGGCTGTAGTCTCCGCCGGGTCGGTGGTTACGCCGCACACCGAGATCGAACCGGGAATGCTGGTGGGAGGGGTTCCGGCGAAGGTTATAAAGCCTTTGTCCGACGAGGCCAAGCAGGCGTTTGAGGAGGGTAGTAAACAGTTGCCTATTATGTTGCAATATATCCTATAATATGATATATTATGACAGTTATGAAGCTGTCAGACTGGGCTAAGAAACAGGGAATAACCTATAAGACCGCCTGGAACTGGTACAGAGCCGGGAAACTGCCGGTCAGG
>JAHIPE010000204.1 GCA_018894655.1 Actinomycetota bacterium | reverse complement strand
TCGGCGAAGTACCACTCCCCCTTGGGCGAGGGCGCCCCCACAACACAGTGCCCCCCCGGCCAACCGCTGCCGTAGTTGAAGTACATGGGGCGCTCGGTGATTATCGGGTTATCGCTGGAAACCTTGATGGAGACGTTATTCGCCGGTCCCACCCAGTCGTTCACCAAGACGGTTTTCCTGCTTCTGGCGGGGATCACCAGTTCCTGGTCGTCGGCGTTGCCGTCCTGGAGCATGTACTGAAGCGTCACGCCGGCGTCGGTGTCGTTGGGGTTCTGCATGCAGACGTAAGTGGAGAACCCGCCGTGGGTGGTGCCCTCCGCAAGGTACCATTCGTTGGCGGGTTGCACCGCACCCATGACGGCGTGCCCTCCATCCTGTATCCCCTGGTAGTTGAAGTACATCGGCCTCTCGCAGATTATCGCGCCCGCGGACTCCACCATTATTGACACGTCCTGCCCCGGCCCAACGTCACTGTTGACACCCTCGGTCTTCCTGCTGAGCGGCGGGATACTGACCTCTCTCACGTGGTTCTCACCGGTCTCCAGCATGTAAGTTATAGTTACCTGGACCTCCTCGTCCTGGGGGTTCTGCATGCACAGCCAGGTGTGGAAGTTGCCGGAGGGGCTCTCCCTGGTGCAGCCCTCCGCGAAGTACCACCTGGTGCGCGGGTTGTTGGTGCCGATAACGTCGTGGCCACCCTTCCACATCCCCTGGTAGTTGAAGTACATCGGCCGCTCCGCCATGATGGGGAGGCTGCCCTCGACCTTCATGGACACGTCGCGCTCAGGCCCCACCGCGCTGTTGACGTCGACGGTGTGCCTGCTCTCCGGGCCGACGGTAACGGTCTGGGGGATGTTCTCGCCGGTCTCGGTCATATAGGTGATGTCCACGTCGCACTCGCTGTCGTTGGGGTTCTGGATGCACAGCCACTCCTCGAAACCGGCGCGCGTGCACCCCTCCGCGAAGTACCAGGTGTACGCGGGTCCGCCCTCGTCTTCCGCCGGGCTGTACATTATCTCGTCTTCGGCGACCGAACTCTCGTTGGCCGGCATCGCCATGTCGCGGAACTTCATGTACACGTGGCGGCGGCCGGCGGTTCCCCCGGCCAGGGTCCACTTCCTGGTGGAATCGTACTTCTCCCACGTAGCGCCCTGGAACTCCGGGGTGTTTGATATCATCATGTCCTTCAGGCCAGACCCGCCGGTATCGGACGCGTTGATGTTGAGCGTCACTTCCCTTGTGGTGGTAGTGGCGGCGCCGTTGTTTATCTTGAACGAGCCCGCGGGGGCCTTGGTGTCAGGCGACGCGCTCTTGTAAACCCTGGGGGCCTTTGCCGAGCTCGCCGCGACGTCGGTGTGTACCTGGCACACGCGGTGATTTCCGGTGTCGTAGACGTGGCCGAACGAGCCGTCAGCCACCTTGTAGTAATACTTATTCGAGAGAGCGGGCATCGGGAACTCCACGTAAGCCCCTGGAAGCGGCTTCTCAAGGTGGTTGGTGATGGTGCAGGTGACGTCCTGCGCGCTCCCCGGCTCCGGGGCGAAGCTCGACTCGACGGCCGGGATCGAGAGCCCTCCCATGTCGGTGGAGCCACCCACGTTGGTGCCCCTATAAAGCGGGTACGAGTGCCTGGGGTCGAGGTAGTTGTAACTTTCCACCTGCCCGTCTTTTATCCATATCCGGCGATAAGCGGGGTACTCTTCGCTATCGCCGTCCGACTCAAAACTGACGGCGCGGGTGTTGACGAACTTTACCTCTCCGGCGCCGCCGGTCCAGCCCAAGGACCCGACGCTGTCCGCGTGATCGTGGCCGCTCAGCGCGAGAGATACCTTGTAGTCGCGCATGAGCTTCATGGAAGCTATCCGTCCTTCCCCGTCGCCCATATCCATCCACCCGCCGAAGATCCCGTCGAACCCGCCCCTCCCGCCGGTGCTGTCCCAATGGGCCCCGCTCCCGTCGTCCACCCACGGGTCGTGGTGCATGGCTACGATCCGCATCTTGGCGTCCTGGCTGGCTTTGAGTTCATCCCTCATCCACGCCAGTTGCTGCTTGAAGTTGTCCTCGTTCACCGCGTCGAACTGCGCCTGGGTAGCGCCGCTCTTCCACTTGTCCCCCCCGCCTCGAAGCTGCCCCATGAACTTTGTGGGCTTGAGGATGATTCCTAGGTAGTCGGTCAGCGTGCGCTGGCTGGAAGTCCAGTCCATGGAGTTTGGCGACAGGAAGTGATAATCCCCGTAATCGTAGGCGAAGAACTGGGGGGCGAACAACTTCCCCCAGTTGACGAACCAGTCCTCGTGGTCGTCCTTGTATCCGTCGTGGTTGCCTATGGTCATGAACACCGGGACATCCAGCTTGAGTGTCTCCTCGTAGAACCAGTCCATCTCGAACTCGTACTCGGTCATGACACGGTCCCACTTAGTCCCGGCGTACTCGGGGAAGTCGCCGTAATCCCTGGTCAGCCACTCCTGGCCGAATATCATGTCGCCGGTTATGACCACGAAGTCCGGCTTCATGCGGTTTATCTGCTGTATGGCCTTCTGGTAGTAGATCGCGCCCTGTCCGCCTGGTGGGCGGTAGTCCCTGTCTGTCATCTTATGGGCGTAAAACGGCTCAGCTCCATCGCACTCGGGGCCGAAAACGTGGATATCGGTGAGTTGGACGAACGAGAAGTGGTCCTTGAACTCATCAACCGCCTGGAAGGCGTTCGGCTGCTTGTCGGTCACCCAGGAGCCGCCGGTCTTCGCCTTGATTGTGAGGTCGTACAGATCGGGAGGAAGACTGTACGGCACGGTGACGGTCACGTGATATACATCGAAGTTCGCGTTCTTGAGCCAGTACCAGACCTCGCTCGGCTTGACCTCGAAAGAGGTGACCGGCAGTTTCTGGTTATGCGGGTACTTGTCGTTTGACGAGGAGACCGTCACCTGGAACGCGGTTATCTCGGGGATCGACGAGCCGCTGCTCCCCTCCCGGGGGTCGTACTCGATGGTGAGGCTCTCCCCCCTCTTCTTGATGGCCGGGTTGCCCAGTGTCGGGTATATTAGCTTGGTTATCCTGGGTGTGTCCTGTATCCCCGGGGCCGCCCGGGCCTCGTTTCCGGTCATGAATAACACCAGCATCGCCGTGACCAGCAACACAAGTGTCAGAAACACCAGCGCCCTGGAAATCCGCGTGGACATAAGCCGGTACATCGGCATGCGCAACCCCTCTTGTGCCTACACTAATCCTGTGATGTGATTATATCTCAAAACAGTGGGGTCAGGCTCAAGCACCCAGAACGTGCCGTGTGACCGATAATCTTCCCCAAGTAACCCCCGTTCGGTTACTATTATTGCACGGTTCGGGCCGAGAAGCGGCAAGGGGCGAGTGGCGCAGTGTCAGGTGGGGAGTAGCCGGTGGCACAGAGGTTCGGCAAGGGAAACGTTGACAGGGTGGGCAGGCTCTGGGTGCTGCACCTCAAGGGCACATCGTTCGAGAGGGGGCTTCAGCACGGTACGCTCATGCGCTACCGCGTACGCGACACCATCAACTTCTACAGGATGCTCCCCGAGGCACTGGCGGCCAAGACGGCCCCTCCGGGCTCGTGGAAGTACAGGGCGGTAAGCAAGCTCAAGCGCAAGTTGGCCTGCAGGTTCATCAAGGGCCGCGACTCCGACGCGCTCGAGGAGATGCGTGGCCTTGCGGTCGGCCTGGGAATGAAACCGGAGCATCTCGCCGAGGTGCTGGTGCTGGGTGACGTCTTCCAGAGCTTCGGGGTGTCTGCGGAGAGTCGAAGGAGGCCGGGGCCGGTGCTTCCCGGCCTGGGCTGCACCAGCGCGGTCCGCGAGACACCCGGTTCCCTGCTGTTCGCCAGAAACTTTGACTTCTGGGGCGCCGGATACTGGGATGAGAACCCGGCTATACTCTTCCATCACCCGGATAAGGGAAAGGCGTTCTGCTCAATCACCACCGCCGGGCTTCCCACCAGCGGGGTAACCGCCATCAACGAGGACGGCCTGGCGGTCGCGGTCCACCAGCACGGCTCCCTCGATTCCAACCCCAAAGGTACCCCCATAATGGATATCGCCCACAGTATCGTCCGCACCGCCGGCACCGTCGAGGAGGCCGTCGACGTGACGTCCCGCTTCCGCGCAACCGGGGGCTGGACCATAGTCATCGCCGGGGGCCTTACCCACAAGGCGGTCGCGCTGGAGATGTCCTCGGTAATGCAGAAGCCGCGCCGGCCGCAAGACCATGTCCTGGTCGCCACCAACCGCTTCCAGGATGACGAGTTGGCCGAAAGGGAGCTTCAGTCTAACCTGAGCGCCACCATCAGCGACCTGGCCCGCTTCGAGAGGGCGTCCTACATGGCGGCTCAGCCGCGCGCGGGGGCGACGCGCATGGCCGGCATACTTGGTGACCACTTCGACGTTCTTGCCGGACGCGAGAGGTCCGCCGGTTACACCGTTTCCCGCATCACCAACCTCTCGAGCGTCCTGTTCAGCCTCAACGACAAGCGCTTCTGGGTTTCCGAATCACCCGCTCCCACCTCCAAGGGCGGCTTCGTGGGTTTTGACCTGGAATCCGAGTTTGGGGGAGGCCAATCCTCGGTGGGCCGCCTGGAGGGCGGCCGGCCGCCCACGGTCAAGACCACATCGGCACAGGACCGGTACCTGGACGCGTACAAGGAGTACATGGGTTCCGGCGACCTCAACCGCGTGCTTATGATACTCGCCGAGTGCGCCGAGCTTGACCCCGCTGAACCCACGTTCCCCCTGATGGAAGGTATCGTGCGCGCCAAGGTGGGCAACTTCCGCGGCGCCCTCTCGTCGGTGGAAAGGTCGCTCACCCAGGAAAAGGTCGAGCCCAAGAAGGCGGTGACGTTGATGTGGAAAGCCCGCGTCCTGGATCTGATGGACCGCAGAGAGGAATCCGCCGGGGTATACGGGGAGCTTGCCGAGAACCCGGAGAGCACAGCGCTGAGGGCGAAGGCCACCGCCCGCGTCGAGAAGAAGGGCTTCCGGGAGAGGGACCTGGCCAACCTGCTGATAGACTTCGCCAACGGCGACACGTTCGAGTAATCCCCGCCGCACCTCCCGGCCCGCGCCGCCGGTTCCTCACCGGCTCCATCTGGTATCATGTTTTCGCACGAGATCGCGTTACCTTGGAGGTGTCATGCAGCCGCCTGATATGGAAACTTTGACCATCGAAAGAGACGGAGGCACCGCTTTCCTGTACATGGACCGTCCCGACAAGAGAAACGCCATGAACCACACCATGTTCAACGAACTGGGAGTTGCGGCACAGTACGTCTCCGATGAGCCCGAGATAAAGGTGCTTATCATTACCGGCCGGGGCTCCGCTTTCTCGGCCGGGCTGGACTTCGGCGCGATGGGTGGGTTCATGGACGTTACCGTCACTGATTTTCGGACCATCGTAAGAAAGATGCAGCGGAACTTCCGGGCATTCGAGCTACTGGAGAAACCGGTGATAGCGATGGTGAACGGCCCCGCGTTGGGGGCGGGCACCGAGATTGCGCTGGCCTGCGACATGATATTGGCGTCCTCCGAGGCGGTCTTCGGGCTCCTGGAGGTCAACCTGGGCCTGGTAACCGACCTCGGCGCAACCAGGCGCCTTCCCCGGCAGATCGGCATCCACCGCGCCAGGGAGCTGATCATGGCCGGCAAGAAGATAGACGCCGCGGAAGCCGACAGGATTGGAATGGTTAACGCGGTGTACCCGCCGGAGGAGCTGTTCGGCCAGGCGATGACTCTGGCGAGGCACCTGGAGGGGCTTTCTCCGGTAGCGGTCGGCCTGTGCAAGATATGCATCGACCGTTGCTTCGACGGTAGCGTGGAGGCGGGGCTGGAACAGGAGGCGCAGGCGCAGAGCATCTGCATGGCCCACGTGATCGAGGAGATGAAACGGGGGGCGCCCGAGCAGCAAGGTGGTGGAGGGGCTTGAGCGAGCAGCACCAGGGCATAGTGATAAGGCCGCCGTCGGAGGCGGGGAGCTTCCTGTTGCAGGTCACCTACGGCTGCTCCCATAACCACTGCACGTTCTGCATCACCTACAAGTTCACCAAGTTCGCGGTGCGGCAGTTCGACAAGGTCAGAGAGGACATCGAGCTCTCCTCTCGCTGGAACCCGTCTATCCGCAGGGTGTTCCTGTGCGACGGCGACGCGATGTGCCTGTCCACCGACGATCTGGAGAGGATACTGGATTGCCTGGGCGAGCACTTCCCCGCGCTGGAGAGGGTGGGCATCTACACCAACGCCCGCGACATCCTCACCAAGACCCCCGAGGAGCTATCCATTCTGCGCTCAAAGAAACTGGGCATCGCCTACCTCGGGCTGGAGAGCGGAAACGACAAGATACTCGAGCGGGTGAATAAGGGGGCCTCGTCCGAGGAGATGATCCAGGCGACACGCAAGGCCCAGGCGTCAGGCATCGAGATATCGGCCATAATGCTGCTCGGCCTCGGCAGCAACGCCATGAGCCACCAGCACGCCGTTGACTCCGCCAGGGCGGTAAACCGCATGAACCCCCGTTACTTGAGCGCCCTCACCCTGATGCTCCTCCCCGGTACGTCGCTGTACCGGAAGTACCAGAAAGAGGAGTTCGAGATAATGAACCCCACCAGCGTCCTCGAGGAGCTCAAGCTGTTCCTGGAAAACATCGAGGTGGATGAGGACTGCGTCTTCCGCACCAACCACGCCTCCAACTACCTCCCCATAGGGGGCACGCTGCCCGGGGACAAGGAGCGGATGCTAAAGGTGGTTAGCAGGGGCCTGGCCGACAGCTCGCTTCTCAGGCCGGAGTCGTTCCGGGCGTTGTAGCAATCCGGGGGAACGATAGCGGTGGGGGTCAAGTTGTGGCAATTCGCGTTACCAGGTTGTGATGTCGTTCATTACCACGCCGGAGCACGGCTTGGGGAAGAAGTAGGTCGATTTCTGCGGCATTCGCTCCCCGTGATCGGCAACGTCCCTGACCTGCTCCACCCTGGGGGCGTTCAGGAAGAACGCTATCGAACCCCGGCCGGAGTCCACGGCCCTTACCGCCACGATTGGGTCCCGTGTAAAGAGGATGTTTCTTTGAACCGACTCGCGGTCGGGGGGAATGCCCGCCGCTCCCTCGATCACAACCTTGTGCAGGGCGGTTACGTCCAGCTCCTTGTACGAGTCGGACAGGTCGCCTTCGATAACTTCCAGGGGGTCCAGGCTCGATTTCCAGGACAGCAGGACGAACCTGTCCGGGTCTTTGGCGAACGCTCCGAACGTTACCCCGGAACCCCCCGCCTCGGCAATCCTCTCCAGCAGATGGTAGACCTGGCCGCTACGGGCGCCCCTGGGGACCTCGATGTGGGTGACGGTGAACCGGGACTCCAAGGTGCGGAGCAGCGCTTCGGCATCTACCTTGCGCTCCCCCACCAGTACCCGGTGCACCGGGAGCAGTGATAGTCCCGGGTTCTCCATCTCCACTGTCATCATCAACAGGAAGTTCCGGGGGTCGTCATCCTCGGTGATCTCCCCTGAAGAGCGCAGGTTGCGGCTGTACTCCAGCGCGGTCTGGTACCGGTGGTGCCCATCGGCGATGTACAGCGGCCTCTTCTTGAAGAACGTCGTCAACTTCCGCGTGAACCGCTCGTCGGTCACCCCCCACACGTCGTGGGCTATCCCGTCCAGGGTCTGGAACTGGGCCAGCGGAAACCGCTCCATCTCCGAGAGTATAGGGGCCTTTAGCTTCTCCTCGGGGTCGGAGTAGAGGGTCTGCACCATGCTCAGATGGGTCCTTGTATACTCCAGGAGCTTGGTCCGGTCCTCCAGCGGCTTGGGCATGATGTCCTCGTGAGGGAGTATCCCACCGTCGGCGAACTCCTCCACCCTGACCCTGGCGGCCACGCCGGTGCACTCCTTGTAGGTTCCCTCCAGGAGGTACCTCTGCCGGTACAGGTAGAAGGCGGGTGCGGCATCCTGGATCATTATCCTCTGGGCACGCCACCGGTCAAGGAACTGTCCCGCCCTCAGGTAAGGCGCGTCCGCGTTTTCGTCGCTCTTCTTGGGCCGGTTGAGTATGAGCCGCACCACGTTGTACGGATGCTTGTTGTAGTACGAGTCCCTCTCTTGATCGCCTATGACATCGTACGGCGGGGCGACCACCAGCGACAGGTCGCCTATTGCCTCCTGGTTGTACCTCAAACCCCTGAAAGGTCTTACATCCGCCATCTTCCGACCGCCCTCTCATGGCCGCCTGGCCGCGGCCGCCCGTCAAGTGTTGGGCGGCACAATGATATCAGAATAACGCACCGCGCGGCAGTTCGCCGCCGCTCAAGGGAAAAGGCCCGGCACGAGTCCGGGCCAAAAAGGCCGGCGGCGACCTACTCTCCCACAGGGATGCCCCTGCAGTACCATCGGCGCGGGAGGGCTTAACTTCTGTGTTCGGAATGGTTACAGGTGTTCCCCTCCGCAATAGCCACCGTTCTTGTATGTGGCGCTGGATCGCGCCCTCAAAGCTACACAGTGTATGCTCGGTCGAACCAAGCCCTCGACTTATTAGTACCGGTCGGCTGAACGTGTTGCCACGCTTACACCTCCGGCCTATCCACCTTGTAGTCTGCAAGGAGTCTTACTCCGTTATCCGGATGGGAGACCTAATCTTAGGG
>JAHIPE010000203.1 GCA_018894655.1 Actinomycetota bacterium | reverse complement strand
GGTCCCTATCTCGATATCGACCATCTCGTCGGTCTGCTCGAAGTCCACCGCGTCGGCCGAGCACGCCTCGGCGCAGGCGGGGCCCTCCTTGCCGCACTTGCCCTTGGTTATCTGCAGGCAGCGCTCCGGGTCAACGGTGTAGACCGCGGGCACCGCCTGGGGGAACGGCAGGTATATCGCCGAGCGGTTCCCCATGCCCTCCTCGAACTCGGAGGGGACGCGGTTCGCCAGGCGGCAGTTATCGGCGCAGATGTTGCACCCGGTGCACTTGTCGAAGACCACGTAGCGGGCCTTCTTCCGGACCTTGGCCTTGAAGTTGCCCACGAACCCCTCGATCTCCTCCACCTGGGAGTAGGTCATAAGTTCGATGTTGGCGTGCGTGGCGACGTCGACCATCTTGGGCGTCAGGATGCACGCCGAGCAGTCCAGGGTGGGGAACGTCTTGTCCAGCTGGGACATGTGCCCGCCCACCGACGGGTTCTTGTCCACCAGGTAGACCTTGAACCCCGCGTCGGCTATGTCCAGGGCGGCCTGGATACCCGCTATGCCGGCGCCGATTATCAGGCAGGCCGGCGTAACGTCGACCTCCTTCACCTCGAGAGCCTCCAAGAGGAGCGACTTTGCCACCGCGGACTCCACCAGCCTCTTGGCCTTCTCGGTGGCCACCTCGCGGTCCTCGTGAACCCACGAGCACTGCTCGCGGATGTTGGCCATCTCCAGGTAGTACGGGTTCAGCCCGGCGTCATTGAGCGTGCCACGGAACGTTGGCTCGTGCATACGGGGGGAGCAGGAGGCCACGATCACGCGGTTGAGGCCCTCCTCCTCGATATCCTTCCGTATCATCGCCTGGCCCGGGTCCGAGCACAGGTACGAGTAGTCGCGTGCCAGCTCGACGCCGGGAAGCCCGGAGGCGTGTTCCGTCACCGCCTCCACGTCAATGACTCCGGCGATGTTTATCCCGCAGTGACAGACATAAACGCCTATCCTGGGTCTGTCGTTACCCATTCAGGGGATCCTCCTTGGGCGCCTAACCCTTCATCTCCTTGATCTTCTCAGTCAGGGCCGGCACCACCTTGAACAGGTCATCCACTATCCCGTAGTCGGCGTACTGGAATATCGGGGCGTCGGGGTCCTTGTTGATGGCCACCACGACGTCCGCTCCCTTCATGCCGGTCACGTGCTGGAATGCCCCGCTGATGCCCACCGTAAGGTATAGCTTCGGGCTCACGGTCTTGCCCGATATCCCGACCTGCCTGTCGGTGGGAAGCCATCCGGCGTCCACCACGGCACGGCTGGCCGAGAGGTCGGCGCCCAGCGCCTCGGCAAGCTCTTCCATCATGGGCATGTTCTTTTCCTCACGGATACCGCGGCCGACCGACACCAGCATCGTCGACTGGGTGATGTCGACCTCGCCTATGGCGGCCTCCACGTACTCCAGGAACTTGCGCACGGTGACCTCGGTGGTTACCGGGTTGTCTATCTTCTGTATCTCGCCCGACTTGCCGCCTTCCCCGGCGGGGGTCGAGGCCTCGCGGATCGCCAGCACGTAGAGGTCGGCGTCCTTGAACTCGATTCGGCCTTCTATCTTGCCGCCGTAGTACTGGCGGGTGGCGACAGGCTTGTCACCCTCGAGCGTCAGCGCCACAATGTCGGATGAGTACGGAACGTCCAGCTCCACCGCCAGGGAGGGAGCCAGGTCCACGCCCTGCCCGGTGTTCCCGATAAGGACCAGGTGGGGCTTCTCCGTCTTGATGAGCAGGGCGAGCGCCTGCTGGTAGGCGGCGGAGTTGAAGTTCTCGTACATCGGGTCGTCAACCACCAGCACCCTGTCGGCGAAGGAGGCGCACTTGCCGGCGTAATCATCGACGCCGCTGCCAAAGAGGACGGCGGTGACCTTGCCCCCGGACTGCTCCGCGAGCTGTCCGGCGAGCGTCAGAATCTCCAGGGTGATCTCGCGCAGCTCACCCTCTCTGTGTTCCGCCAGTACAAATATGTCGTGCATCTATACCAGCCCCTTTTCCTTCAGGATACCCGAGAGCTTGGCGGACGTCTCGCCGGCGTCGCCCTCCAGTATCTCGGCAAGCTCGCCGACCACGGGAACCGAGTACCCGACCATGACCGCGGTCGAGCCCGCCTCGCCCACCTGGTCGTCTGAGAGCCCCGTGGCCGCCAGGTCCATGACCTTGATCTCTTTCTTGGACGCGGCGCGGATGCCCTTGAACGACGCGTAGCGCGGCTCGTTGGTGCCGGTCTGGATAGTCAGCACGCAAGGCGTCTCGATCTCCAGCATCTCCATCAGGCCGCCCTCGAGCTCGCGGCCCACCTTCAGCTTGCCCTCGCCGATGACCTCCACGCTTTTAACCATGGCGGCGTGGGGCAGGTCCAGCATCTGGGCCAGCGTCACCCCTACCGCGCTGTAGCCGTCATCGGAGGAGATGCAGCCGGTCATAACGATGTCGAACTCCAGGTCCCCCATCGCCGAGGAGAGCAGGCGGGCGGTGGCGGTGATGTCCGAGAAGGCGAACTTCTCGTCGTCCAGCCTTATCGCCTGGTCGCCGCCCTTGGCCAGCGCCATCCTGACTACCTGGTTGGCGGCCTCCGGCCCGATATTGACTATCGTCACCTCGCCGCCCTGGTCTTCCTTGAGCAGGATTGCCTCTTCCACCGCGTAGTTATCGGCGTCGTTGATAACGAAGCTGAACTTGCTCTCGTCAACGCCTTTTCCACTGGAGTCGATGTGGACTTCAGTGTCGGGATCGGAAGTGTCCGGCACCTGCTTTACGCAGACAACAACATTCATCTACCTCACCTCTCGTCTGGTCTGATTCGTCAGGTCTGCTCGTAACCCGGGTCAGATCGATTCACCCAGGAGTTCCAGGATGTCCGCTACCCGCATCTCCTCGTCGAGGGCCTTGACCTTCAGGGCGTCCTCCAGGGTCAGCAGGCAGAACGGGCAGGCGACGGCGACTATCTGGGCGCCCATCTCCCTGGCGTCAAGTATCCGCGTCTCAGAGAGCCTTTGCTCCTTCGACTCGGACTCCACCCACATCTTCCCCCCGCCACCCTCGCAGCAGAGGCTGATCTCGCGGGAACGGTTGAACTCCATGAGCTCGATTCCGGGGATTTGGCCGAGGATGTACCTCGGCTCGTCAAACACCTTGTTCTTCTTGCCCAGGTAGCACGGGTCGTGGTAGACGACCTTGGCGCCGACCTCACCGGTCAGCTCGAGCTTCCCGTCCTTGATGATCTCCGCCACCAGCTCGGTGTAATGCAGCACCGGCTGCTTGATGTTCTCGCACTCGTTCTTGAAAGTGCTGTAGCAGTGAGGGGAGAGGCATACTATCCTGTTTACGTCGTAGGCGTCGAACAGCTCGGTATTGTCCTCGTCCAGCATCTCGAAGAGGCCTTCCTCGCCCAGCCGCCTGACCTCGCTGCCGCAGTCCGACTCGGCCTCGCCCACGAACCCGTAATCGACCCCCGCTTTCTCCAGCACCCGGACCAGGTTCTTGGCCAGGGGCATGATCCTGGGGTCGTAGCAGGCGGTGCAGCAGGTGTGGATGAGGACGTCGGCCTTCTCACCCTCCTCCAGGATGCGTACCTTCTCAACCCCCTCGATGTCTTCCATCCATTTGCAACGCAAGGCCCGGGGCTTGCCCCAGGGGTTGCCGTTGTTGAAGACGCTCTCCAGGGCGGTGATGGCGGTCGGCTCGATGTTGCCTTCCTCGACCTGCATGCTGCGGAGCCCGAGTAGGACCTCGAACGGGTCCAGCCCCTTGGGGCAGCGCAGCGCGCAGTTGTTGCAGGTGGTGCAGTCCCAGATCTCGTGCTTCAGGGAGAGCTCCTCCAGGCGGTCGTCGTCCACAGTCTCGTAGACGAAGAGGCGGACGTTGAGGTCGGTACGGGCGGTCACCGGGCACCCCCCGGTGCACCTGCCGCACTGGATACAACCGAGGAGGTCGTACTTCTCCACGAAAGTCCCGTGTTCGATGTTCATCCTCACTCCATTTTCTACTCTTGCACTAAAACCGGCTCACTCAACAGGGCGCACAAAGACCCATTTCCCTGTCTAGAGCCAAAGAATTCTATACATAATCCGGGCATTATTTCAAATAAGAGGCGGGGTCGCGCCGCCAACACGCGTATGCCGGTATCCAAGCTGGTAGGCGAAACGAAGGATAGTCCGAGCCCGGGCCCCCCACCTTAATCCTCCCCCCGCGGGGGGGAAGAAGACTTTGGTAGTCTTCCCCTCCGCCGGGGGGAGAAGATGTTCAAGCCGCGGACCTGGAGGGGGTCCCCCCTCAAGCGTCTGTGTGTCTCAGGTTTTCAGGATGCCGCCCAATACGCCGCCTGCTCCGCCGCCGCCGCCGGGGGGCTGGAGGCTGGATGCCACAACTTCTTCGCTGGGCTGGACCACTACCCAGCCGTCCCCCTGGAACATAAGCTGGAATAGCTCCCCGTGCCGGGAGCCCAGAAGGCCGCCCAGGCTCTTGAGATTGGCGTCGACGTGGATCGAGGGCTCGAGTCCCTGGTACCAGGCGACTGTCGCGTTTGGGTCCGTGTAAGTGGGCTCGTTAGGCGTCACCCTGAGGGTGAGCGGGTCCCCCTTGCATATCAGGGCGGCGTAACCGGTGCCCTGCAGTTCCACCGTCCAGAGGCCGCCGGCCATCATCCCGCTTGCTCCCTTGAGCCTCTTGATGTCCCAGGAGATGCTGGGGGTAAAGGCGAGGAGGTTCAGCGACTCTACCGCCAGGGCCTCGTTGTTCATGTAGAGCAGGATGATGTTATTGGCGGCGTCGGCGAGGAAGAGGTCTCCCTGTCCGCTGACCTCCATCAGGTTGAACTCTTCGCCTGACACCTTCTTCTTTATCCACTTGCCGGCCCCGCCGCTCCCCTGGCGGGAAAACTGCATCTGCCCCTGGTAGGCTATCATGGCACCCGCCTTGGTGAGCACCTGCCCCCCCGCGGCCGCCATGTTGACCTTCAGAAGCTTCTTGCTCTGGAGGACGAAAGCGTCCTGGACCTCGACCTCCTTGCCCTCTTCGAGAAGCTGACTCAACTGTACAGCCCGTTCCATGATTGCCTCCTTTCCTGTCTGGCCGGTATCCTCGGTCGGTAGCCGGTGATGACTATCAAGGCTCCGTGTTCTCCACCCCCACGTATATGATTACCGTGCTCCCCTTCTCCGCGGTGGTGCCTCCCTTGGGTTCCTGTTTCATGACCAATCCGACTTGCGCCTTGGTGGTCGGCCAATCGTTTACTTGCGGCTTGAAGCCCGCCTTGATGATCTCGGCCTCGGCAGCGTCTTGCTTCATACCGATAACGCCGGGAACGGGGCCGGTATCCGGCTCGGTGGCGACCTCTATCGTCACCGTGGATCCCTTGGGGACCTGGCCTCCCGCCTCGGGGCTCTGGCTTATGACCGTGCCTTTTCCCTCGGTAGAAGGTACTTCCGCGACCTCGGCCTTCAGGCCCGCGCCCTCGAGCTTCTGGGTAGCGGCGCCCTGGCTGAGGCCAACGACCTCCGGCACGGTTACAAGTTCCGGGCCCTTGCTCACCACGATGCTTACCGAGGAGCCCTCGGAAACCTGGGTGCCGGGTGAGGGGGACTGTGAGACTATCTTGCCCTTCTCCACGCTCTGGCTGTACTGATTGCTGACCCCCTGGAGCTCCATGCCCACGGCTTCCAGCGCCGCCTCCGCTTCGCCCTGGCTCATGCCGGTGAGGTCGGGGACCACCACGGCGCCCTTGGTCACCACCACCTTGACGGTCCCGCCCTTGGAGATGCTGCTGCCTTCCTGGGGGTCCTGGCTTATCACCACGCCCTCCGGCTTGCTGAGGTCGATTACCGTCTTGGATATCTCCAGCTTGAGCCCCTTTTCACTCAGGATAGCGGTGGCGTTCTCGGTGGTCTCTCCCACCACGTTGGGGACGGTGATACCACCGGAGCCGCCGATAATAGCCCAGACTCCGACACCGATCCCCAGCACCAGTATGATGATGACGATGATCCACAACCACACCAGGGAGCGATTTCCACCCCCGGCCACGGGGTACGCCCGGGTCGCCCCCGCTTCATCGGGGGGAAGCACCGGCGTGGCGTACACGGGGGACCCCTCCAGGCACCGTTCCAGGTCCGCCTGCATCTCCACCACGCCCTGGTAGCGGTTCTCCGGGTTCTTGGAGAGGGCCTTCATAACCACCGCTTCGAGTTCGGGTGAGATATCAGGGTTGACCATGGAGGGCGGGAGCGGGTCTTCCCTGACGTGCTTGTAGGCGATGGACACCGGGTTATCCCCGTCGAACGGCGGTTTCCCGGACAGAATCTCGTATAGGACAACACCCAGCGAGTACAGGTCCGAGCGCTGGTCCGCGGTCCGCCCCTGGGCCTGCTCGGGGCTTATATACTGCGCCGTTCCCATAATCGTCCCGGTCTGGGTCATCGCGGTGCCTCCCGCCGACCGGGCTATCCCGAAGTCCATGACCTTTACCTGGTTGTCGTTGGTGATAAAGATATTCTGCGGCTTGATGTCCCTGTGGACGATGCCCTGGGCGTGGGCGGCCTCCAGCGCCGCGCAGACGGCAAGGGTTATCTCCACCGCCCTCTCGGGGAGCAGGGGCCCCCCGGAGAGTATCACGTCCTTGAGATCATGCCCCTGGACGTACTCCATGACCAGGTAGTGGATGTCACCCTCGATGCCCCAGTCGTACACGTTTACCACGTTGGGCTGGCTAAGGTTGGCGGCGGACTGTGCCTCGTGGCGGAACCTCTCGATGAACACGGGGTCCTTCGCGTACTGGGAATGCAGGACCTTGACCGCGACGGCGCGCCCCAGGAGGTTGTCGCGTGCCCGGTAGACGTCCGCCATGCCGCCGGTCCCGATCAACTCCTCTATCAGGTAGCGGCCGTTAAGAGTTTTACCTATCACCGGTGACCTTGCCTTTCTGCTTTCGTTTTTCCTTATTATATCCTAGCGGGGCCGGAACCTGCACCACGCGGGATGGGGTTATCGGGGATTGCCTTCCTCTTAGGCGGGTCTCTTCAAGCGCGGCCCGTTCCAATAGCCATCCCTTTATTATTGAGAAGAAAACGAGTTGAAGCTTCATGCGGATTGCCCCCCTGAGAATATCATCGCAGTAGCCTCAGCGCGTTGGCTATCACAACAAGCGCGCTGACCTCGTTGAGCAGCAGACCGGGCAGCAACCCTATTACACCGAATAGGGCCAATGGCACCAGGACTACTACCAGGAGGAGCGATGCGAATATGTTTTGCCTGATATTGTTAACCGAACGCCTGCTCAACCTAAGCGCGGGCACAATCTTGGACAGATCGTCCGACATCAGGACGATGTCTCCCGTCTCCATTGCCACGTCCGTGCCGGCGGCACCCATAGCGATACCGATGTCCGCTACCGCCATCGCGGGGGCGTCGTTTATGCCGTCACCCACCATGGCGACCTTGCCGTATTTGTCCCGCAGCCTCTTGACGGCTTCCACCTTGTCTTCCGGCAGCAACTGGGCGAGGTGCTCGTCCACTCCCGCTTGAGAGGCAATCGCCCGCGCGGTGCCCTCGTTGTCACCTGTGAGCATAACGACCTGCAGGCCCAGACCCTTGAGCGCCTCCACAGCTTCGGCGGCCTCGGCCCTCACTGTGTCCGCGATGGCAATTAACCCGAGTACCGATTTCTCGTCTCCCAGGAGGACCACGGTCTTGCCCTGTCCCTCCAGACGCTCTATTTTGCCACCGGCCCCGGATGTCGGGATTTCCCTTTCCTCGAACAAGCGGCGGCTTCCCACCAGGTAGCTGACGTGATCCACTGTGGCCTTTACGCCGTAGCCAGGGATTGCCTCGAAGCCCGAGATTTCACTTAAGGAGGCGCCCTCTTCTCGCGCTTTCCTCACCACCGCCTCGGCCAGGGGGTGCTCTGAGCGCGACTCGATGCTCGCGGCGAGCGCCAGCACGTCGGCTTCTGGGAAACCGTTCAGAGCGATGACATCCGTCACCGAGGGCCGCCCGATGGTAAGTGTTCCGGTCTTGTCGAAGGCTATTACCTTAAGCTCACGAGCCAACTCCAGATACGCCCCGCCCTTGAAGACGATGCCCTTGCGGGCAGCGTTCGCTATCGCGGCCACGACGGCGACGGGGACCGAGAGCGCTATCCCGCAGGAACAGGAGACCACGAACACAACGAGTCCCCTGTAGATGAAAGGCCGCCACGCCGCGCCGAAGAGCGGCGGTATTATCGCTACCCCGATGCCCAGCAGGAACATCGCGGGCGTGTAGTACTTCCCGAACTTCTCGCCGAACCGCTGGTAGGTGGATTTCTTCGCCTGTGCCTC
>JAHIPE010000202.1 GCA_018894655.1 Actinomycetota bacterium | reverse complement strand
GACAAGGGGCGAAAAGCCAGGGAGGTCTGCTCCGTCTGCTGCATCGTCTGCAAGAAGTGCGTTAAAGCCTGCAACTTCGACGCCGTCGAGATCAAGGAAAACCGCGCCTTCATCGACTATGAGAAGTGCACCCAGTGTGGAAAGTGCATCGACGTCTGCCCCAACGACGTGATAGTGCGCGTCGTCCCCGGGAAGCGTAGCGGCGTGAAAGCGACAACCGGCGCGGCCTCCTGCGGTTTTGTGTAACCGTCGCTTGTGTACGAGGTAGTGGTCAGGCCTTTATAGAGAGTACTTCAAATCTCAGACAGCTCTCTAAGGCGCTGACCCCACTGTCCCTGTGTGATCAGCTTCCCACCGCCGGCCCCGTCCTGCACTCCCGGCGCCTTAGTGCTCCGTTCCATAAATACGGTGTCGTATCGAGAGCGCCGAGGCGCCGCTCATGCAAGGCGCGCGACCGAGCTGTACTCCGTGAGTACCGCGAGGGAGCGGAACGCGGCAGGCGCGGATGCATCGACGTTCGAATGCAAGCGTATTTATAGAACGGGGTACTTAGTGCTTCTTTTCACCTTCCTAAAGGGTCTGCTCCTTGTCTTAAAGAAGAATTTACCCGGAATGTATTGCTTTAAGCGAAGTGGTCAACAGATAAGAAGGGGCGGCGCGATCGCCTTTGCCCTGGTGCTGCTCCTCGGGGTGTCGGTGCTTGCCTCCTCGTGCGGAAAGAAGCAGGAGAAGAAAGCACCGAAGCCATACCCCGTGGCGGCGCTGATCGTACAGGCGCGGGGCGAGCTGGATCTATCCACCGGGGGCTGGGACTGCTGGCTCTCCGGGGACGCCGGCGTTTCCCTCTTCTCATGCGATACGGTTTCCACCGGGCCCGGTTCGAGCCTTACCCTCATCTTGCGGGATGGAACCATGCTGCACTTCGGCTGTGGCTCCGGCTTTCGCCTGGTTACGGCGGAAGGGGGAGGCGGCAGTGTGGAGGTAACGCGTGGAGAGGTGTGGCTGAAGAGCGGCAAGGACGGCAACCCTCCCGTGTTGACCACCCCCGCCGCCACTGTCACCGGTTCCAGGTCCGCCGAGAATGAAATCTGGATCAACGTGGAGCCCGGCGGTGCCACCACGGTCACTGCCGCCGGCGGTTCCGCCACCGTCACAGGCGAGGGGGGCATTGTGACGGTGGACAAGGGAGAAACCTCTACCCGCGGACCCGGCGAGGCGGCCCCGGGAAAGGAGGCGGCGGGGAACGTAGGCTCCGGATCCTGGGGGTTCCCGTCTTTTGTGGCAATGCTGACGGCCCCCTACTTCTCCGATGAGGCCGCCAGGGACAACGCGGAGAGTGACGCCGCGGCGAGGATCGATGTCGGGCCGCTGGATGCCTGGGCTCACCTCAACCTTGGGAGGGCGTTCCTGGACGTGGGCAGGGCCGGCGAAGCCAGGAACGAGTTCGAGGCCGCGCTGTCGCTGGACCCTCAGTTCACACAGGCGTTCTCGGGAGTCGGCAAGATGGAGTTGATGGAAGGCAACTGGAGCCAGGCGATGGCAGCGTACTCGCGTGCCCGCAGGGCGGACCGCCGGTCGCTGGAGGCGGTTTTCGGAATGGGGCAGTCGGCGCTGGGAGAAGGCGACATCAGTGAGGCCGAGAAGTGGTATAAGGAGGCGCTTGACGTGGAGCCTGAGGACGATGGCACCTGGGTAGCCCTGGGGATCATCAAGTTCCTCAAACACGACTTCGAGACCGCACTGGACGATTGGCACAAGGCGGTCTCGATCGACCCGCTGAACACCAGGGCTTACGGGCCAATGGCGTACCTGTACTCGCTCGAGCAGAAAGCGGACACCGCCGAGAAGTACTTCAAGAAGGCGCTCGAGGTAGAGCCGGACGATGGAAAGGCCTGGAACTCGCTGGGCATCCAGCATGTCCGCCTGGGCCAACTGGAAAAGGCCACGGCCTGCTTCAGGAACCTCCAGGAGGAGGAGGATGAGGCCGGCCGCAAGTCAGCCGGGTATCAGAACCTGGGGGTGGTAGACCGGATAAAGGGAGAGAGGCGAAAGGCACTGGGTAACTGGGACAAGGCGCGTGACCTGACCCCCGGCCGCCTCCCGGTGCATATCAACCCGGGAGAGGCCCACCTGTCCCTGGGCGAGAATCAGCAGGCGCTGGGGTCGTTCGCGCGAGCGGTGGAGATCGACCCGGAGTACTGGTACCCCCACCAGTGGCTCGCCAGGGCTTATGTAGTGGGAGGGATGCCAGCGGAGGCGCAGTCTGAGAGCATGGTGAGCATCTCGTTGAACCCCCTGGACTGGGCTTCGCATATCACCCTGGGGTTGGCCCTCGCCGACCAGGCGGGGGAGGTGACCGGCGAGGCGGCCGGGGAACTCGAGAAAGGGCGGAAGCTGGCGGGTGAGGAGCTTTCCCCGTCCGGCCACACGCTGGTCGGCATGAGCTACCAGTGCGAGGGGGATTACACCCGGGCGCTGGAGCAGTACCGCAAGGCCATCAAACTGGACGCAGCGGATACCGAAGCGCGCATGAGCGTGGCCCGCGCGCTGATCTTGCAGGGGGACCCCGATGGCGCGCTGGATGAGTTGGAGGCCGCGATGCTCATCCCCGGGCTCGCCGCGGACATGCTGGCGGAACTGCTTGTGCTCCGGGGCAACGTCCGTGACCGGCAAGAGGAGTTTGACGCAGCCATCGCGGAGTACACGCAGGCCGTCGCCTATAATCCGGCAAGGGGCGACGCCTGGTTCTACCTGGCCGGTGACCTGGAGAGAGTCGGCAGGGTGGAGGAGGCGCGCGACGCCTACGCGAAAGCGCTCGATCTATGCAGCGGAAACGAACAGTGGAAGGATTTCGCCTCCCATGCCGCCGACAAGCTTAACCGCTAAACAGTGGGGTCAGCGCCTTATCGAACCGCCTACCGGTGGGGTCAGCGCCTTATGGTGGTGGCCGTTGATAGACGTTATGGCGAGAAGGCCTGACCCCTCCCTCGTGCACAATTATCGGTGAGACAAAAACGCAAGATGGTACCGGGTACCATCTTGCGTTTTAGAGAACGAACTTGATCGCGACCGCCGCGCTGATAAACGCCAGGGTCAGGACCGTTTCCAACAACCGTATCTCGAGGGGGTACAGGCGGGTGCGATTCTGACCACCGTTGTAGACACGGGCGTCCATTGCCACCGCCAGGTCATCTGCGTCATGGAACACCTTCACGAAAAGCGGGACAAGCACAGGGACGACATCCTTCACCCTGCGGAGGAGGTTGGCGGACTCGAAGTCGGCCCCCCTGGCCATCTGCGCCTTCACCAGCTTGTGGCTCTGCTCCAGTATGCCGGGAATGAACATGAGGGTTATGCTTACGACGGTTGTAACCTGG
>JAHIPE010000029.1 GCA_018894655.1 Actinomycetota bacterium | reverse complement strand
TATCGAGAGCGCCGAGGCGCCGCTCATGCAAGGCGCGCGACCGAGCTGTACTCCGTGAGTACCGCGAGGGAGCGGAACGCGGCAGGTGCGGATGCATCGACGTTCGAATGCAAGCGTATTTATGGAACGGGGTACTAAGGTATTGGCCGCTATCCCGGGAGGGCGAGTTTGCCGACGGCCACGAGCGATATCGAAGAACGCATGGCGACGGAGGGCCTGTCCGCGGCTGATGTGGCCGAGCGGATAGCCCAGGGCCGGACCAACGCGGTACAGGAGCCGTCCAGCCGGAGCCTGGTAAGCATCATCCGCGGCAACGTGTTCACCCGTTTCAACGCGATACTTGGCGTCCTTTTCGTGGTGATCGTCTCGGTCGGGCACCTCCAGGACGCCCTGTTCGGGATCGTCCTGGTAGTGAACACACTCATCGGCATAGTCCAGGAGCTACGAGCGAAGAGGACCCTGGACCGCCTGTCGCTTCTAAGCGCCCCGAAGGCGAGGGTGGTGCGCGAGGGGGAATTGCACGAGCTTCCAACCGGAGAGGTCGTCGCCGACGACGTGACCCTGCTCCGCCCCGGTGACCAGGTCGTCGCCGACGGTGTCATCCTCGCCGGCCGGGGGCTGGAGATAGATGAGTCACTGCTGACCGGCGAGTCCGTGCCAATCAACAAGACCCCCGGCGATGAGGTTTTCTCGGGAAGCTTCGTGGTGGCGGGGACCGGGAGGTTCAGGGCCACAGGGATCGGGGCCGACGCCTACGCGACAAAGCTCGCCTTCGAGGCTCGTCGCTTCCAGCTGGCGAGCTCCGAGCTGCGTGACGGCATCAACCTGATACTGCGCTATATTACCTGGCTAATGATACCCGCCGGCGGGCTCCTGCTTCTAAGCCAGCTTCGCGTCGACAACGCGTTCGGGGACGCCGTCTCGGGGACAGTGGCTGGGCTGGTGGGTATGGTTCCTGAAGGCCTGGTACTCCTCACCAGCGTCGCTTTCGCCTTGAGCGTGATAGTGCTGGGCCGCAGGAACGTGCTGGTACAGGAGCTCCCTGCGGTTGAGGGGCTGGCCAGGGTCGATGTTATATGCCTGGACAAGACCGGCACACTAACCTCCGGCGACCTGGAGCTTCGTGACCTGGAGGCCCTCGATTCGAGAGAGGGCCTCAAGGAAGCACTGGGGGCTTTCTGTGCGGACCCGGAGGCCCGAAACGCCACCCTGGAGGCGATAGCAAAGAAGTTCCCGCCGCCGCCCGGCTGGCAGAGCACCGGCGGCGTCCCGTTCTCCTCCATTCGGAAATGGAGCGCGGTGAGCTTCGGCCCGAACGGGACCTGGGTGCTGGGCGCCCCGGAGGTGCTGCTGGAGAAGGCCCCGGCGCCCGACGGCCCGAGAGGCAGGGTTGATGAACTTGCTTCCTCGGGGCTCCGGGTGCTGCTTCTGGCAAGAGCCGGCGAGGCCATCGGTCGCGAAGAGCTTCCCGACGAGCTGGAACCGGCGGCCCTGCTCACCTTCGAGGAGAGCGTACGCCCTGACGCCCGGGAGACCCTGGGCTACTTCACCGACCAGGGCGTCACGATAAAGGTCATCTCCGGTGACAACCCGGTTACTGTCGCCGCGGTGGCCCGGCGGGCCGGTGTTCCCGACGTGGGAGAGCCGTGCGACGCCCGTCAACTGGCCGAAGAGCCGGAGGAGATAGCCTCCGCAATGGAGGGGGGGACCGTCTTCGGCCGCGTCTCCCCCGGCCAGAAGAAGTCGATGGTGGACGCGCTCCAGTCGAAGGGGCACGTGGTCGCCATGACCGGTGACGGCGTAAACGACGTGCTGGCGCTCAAGAAGGCGGACGTGGGGATAGCAATAGGTTCAGGGGCTGCGGCGACCAGGGCGGTGGCGGAACTGGTACTGCTCGACGGGAGGTTCGCCACCCTTCCCGGGGTGGTTGCCGAGGGCCGCCGGGTTATCGGCAACATGGAGAGGGTGGCAAACCTGTTCATCACCAAGACGGCCTACGCGACCCTTCTCTCCATAATCATCGGGCTGCTGGGTTGGACGTTCATCCTCCTGCCGCGCCACCTCACGGTGATAGGCGCCCTCACCATCGGCATCCCCGCTTTCGTCCTGTCCTTCGAGCCCAACAAGCAGCGCTACCGTCCCGGTTTCGTCAAGCAAGTGCTGCGGTTCACAGTGCCGGTCGGCGCGGTGGCAGCCGGCGCCGCACTGGCGGCGGGGAGCCTCGCCCACACCAACCCGGGTATCACCGTCCAGGAATCCCGCACCCTGGCCACGCTGGTGCTGGTGGCGGTGGGCCTGTGGGTCCTGGTCGTCATCTCCCGGCCCCTCAACCTCCTGCGGGGAGCCCTCGTGGTGATGATGGCCTGCGGCCTGGTAGTTGTGATGTCGGTCCCCTGGCTTCGCGAGTTCTTCGCGCTGGACCTACCGGCGTGGCCCTGGGTTGCCGCAACCGCGGTCATTGCCATGGTGGCCTGCGCGATGGTTGAGGTTATCTGGCGCTTCGAGCGATGGTGGCCCGCCATCAGGTCGCGCTCCGCCAAGGCCGCCTGACATCAAGTAGGCGCGGGCGATGGGCGGATCGGAGCGTGGATAGCTCCGGTCCGTGCTTGCCTATTCACCGATGAAGGCCGGCCTGGCCCTGGTCCCGTTCGCACTGGTCCTGCTCGTAGGCTCCCCGCTGGTTCCCCGGCTTGTGACCAGGGGGGAAGAGAAGCACGGATATCATTGGAGCGGGAAACGGGTCTCGAACCCGCGACCTTCAGCTTGGGAAGCTGACGCTCTACCAGCTGAGCTATTCCCGCATGAACGCATAATACCAATATTACACATAGAAATCTACTCACTATACTCACCGTCTACCGGCCCGCCCAGTGAAGAGGAGCGGCCTCCCGCTCACCTGGGGGAAATACCTTCGGCGAGTAGCCACTTGAGGTCTTATGACATCATGATTGCGTCTCCTGTAGGGGTTTGTGTCGGCCCTCCGACATCACTCCTAACCCCTATGCCCCCAGCAGTTTCTCGTAATCCTCTACGCTGCCATCGTCCAGGCAGCATTCGATGATTTGACGGCCCAGGCGGGAAAGGTCCGGTTCCAGGTATTGCTCGAGATGTTCGTGGAAGAACTCCCGCAGAATCGC
>JAHIPE010000028.1 GCA_018894655.1 Actinomycetota bacterium | reverse complement strand
GTTCTTCGCATTCTTGCTGATAATCAGGTGGCACTTCTCGCCGTGGCTCCTTCTCATGCCGGTGATACTAATCTTGCAGGTCATGTTAACGCTGGGGCTGGCGCTCCTGGTATCGGCGGCCAACGTCTACCTGCGGGACGTACAGCACTTCGTGGAGGTGGCCCTCACCGCCTGGTTCTGGCTCTGCCCCATCGTGTACCCGGTTGGGTTGGTGGCAGATCAGTTTCCCCGGTTCATGCCCCTGTACCTGGCCAACCCCATGACCAACATCGTCCTGCTATGGGAGTACGTGATGTATAACCCGCATCACTACGGTAAGCAGGTTGCCTACCTGTCGTTCTGGGGGATATTCGGGACAGTAGTTCTTTCGATAGTGGCCCTGGTTGGGGGCTACTACGTCTTCACCAAGACCGAGCGCGGTTTTGCCGAGCAGATATAGTGGAGGGCTGATGGAGCACGCGGTAGAGGTAAGGGAAGTCTCCAAGATGTTCAAGCTCTATCACGAGAACGTCCGGAGCTTGAAGGAAAAGGTCCTGTTCTTGCGCAAGCGCGGGTACGAGGAGTTCTGGGCGCTCCGTGACGTCGACCTGGATGTGGAAAAAGGGGAGACGCTGGGCATAATAGGGGCCAACGGCTCCGGCAAATCGACGTTGCTCAAGTGTATGACCAAGATACTGTACCCAACCAGCGGAAAGATAGTGACCAACGGGAGCATAGCCGCGCTCCTTGAGCTGGGGGCCGGCTTCCAGCCGGACCTGACCGGCCGTGAGAACGTGTACCTGAACGCCTCTATCCTGGGGTTCTCGCGCAAAGAGGTGGACAACAAGTTCGATGAGATAGTCGCGTTCGCCGAGCTGGAGCGGTTCATCGACAACTACGTCAGGAACTACTCCAGCGGCATGTACATACGCCTGGGGTTCGCGGTGGCAATCAGTGTCGACCCCGATATCCTGATAGTGGACGAGGTCCTGGCGGTGGGGGACGAGTCGTTCCAGCGGAAGTGCCTGGACCGGATAGACGAGATACGGGACTCAGGCAATACGATAGTGTTCGTCACCCATAACGTGGACATCACCAAGGAGATCTGCGATCGGGTAATCATGCTCGAGGGGGGGCGGATCGTCAAGGAGGGTTACCCGAAGGACGTTGTGAACTACTACCACCAGGTGATGGAGACCGAGGAGGAGGCCTCTGAGCGGGGCAACAGGAAAATAGAGATAACAGCGGTGCAGTTGCTGAACGACAAGGGCGAGGAGTCGAAGGATTTCGATACCGGCAGCTCCATGAGGATACGGGTCTTCTACCACGCCAGGGAGCCGATCGGTGACCCGGTGTTCGGGTTCAGCCTCGACGACTACCGGGGCTTCACCGCGTTCGGGACCAATACCGCTCTGAAGGGGACCCGGATGGGCACGGTGGAAGGTGAGGGAATCGTGGAGTTCGACCTGAAATCGCTCCCAATGCTTGACGGGAGGTACCTGGTAAGCGTGGCGGTGCACTCCCGCGACGGGGAGGTCGACTATCACTGGCTGGACAAGTATCTACCGTTCGAGATGCACAGCGACATAGACGACGCGGGGCTCCTGTACGTGCCGTGTGAGGTGAACTACCTCTCCCTTACGGAAGGGGCTTCCCTACTTTGAAGAAGGGAACTTTTCCTGCTTCATTGAGGTTGCTTGAGCCCTTCCCTCTCCACAGGCGTAACTTCGGTTGGTCCCCAACCTAGTGAAACTTATTGGTGTCGGCTTGGATGTGATGAGGCTATTCTCCTTCTGTCACACCGACTGTGTTGCAGTTGCCAATTTTACATAGTAACCGGCTGTTTACTACAACCCCGTATTGGTCTTTTCAAGGTACTGAAGATATTATACCAGAAAGGAGAGACGGCGCGTATCCCTTACCTGAAGGAAAGGGTCTTGCGCCAACAAAATGATAAAGGTCGGCTCGCAATCGGGGTGAGAGGCGATGGAATCGGTAAACGTTGACGTGGACGACATCCTGGACGACGTCGTCAGTGTCCTGCTGGAGCGCGAGACAGGGCGCAGCCAGACGTACCGCTCGGAGGTGCGCGAGGTCGAGGACATCATCTACCTGCTCCCCGGGGCGTGGGAGAACATCCTGCAGAGCCTGGTCTCGCTCGACCAGAGCCTCGCCCCGGTGGAAGGGGTGCCTCCCGACGAGGAGAGCACGGCCAGGGCCTCCGGCGCGGCGAAACGCTACATCAAGAGGATCGTCGAGAAGGCGGTGTACTGGTATGTGAACCCCATCGTGGTCCAGTTGCATGGGATACACGGCGCTACCACCAGGGCTCTCCACGAGATAGCCGACCAGTTGAAGAACGTAAACGACCGGCTGGACGTGATAGAAAGGGAGAACCTACTGGGGCGGGTCAAGGCCCTGGAGGGTGAGAGGTTCGACGAGAGGATAGGGCGGCTGGAGCGGTCATGGAGGCAGCGCGGTGAAGGGGGCGGGCCGGGCCGGCCGGACGTGGTGGTTCCCGGACCGGCCGTTGATGGCTCCGCCGCGACACCCGAGGTACGGCCCAGGGGCGTGGGAAAGGACCGCGCGATGTCGCCCGACCGCTCCAGGACGCTGTCGCGGTTCCACTTCGACTACTACTGGTTCGAGAGCATTCATCGCGGGGACAGCGAGCTGATAAAAGGGCGCCACCAGCCGTACCTCAAGTACTTCACCGGCTGTGAGAACGTGCTGGACCTGGGTTGCGGGCGCGGCGAGTTCCTGGAACTGATGAAGGAAAAAGGGATAGGCGGTTACGGCATCGACATCGAGAGCGACGCGGTTCAGTACTGCGCCGACGCGGGGTTGGCCGCCCGGCAGGCGGAGGCCATTGAGCACCTCTCCGAGCTGCCGGACGACAGCCTCGACGGCATATTCCTATCCCAGGTGGCGGAGCACCTGACCCCCAGCGAGCTTATAGAGATGATCGGCCTTGCCCACAAGAAGATGAGGGCCGGGGGGTACATAGTCGCCGAGACCCCCAACCCGCAGTGCCTGTTGATATTCGCCAGCTTCTACTACGCCGACCTCTCGCACGTACAGCCGATACACCCCGAGACGATGCGGTTCCTCCTG
>JAHIPE010000201.1 GCA_018894655.1 Actinomycetota bacterium | reverse complement strand
CCAGGCCCCTTTGGCGCGTTTTGTTGAATTAGTGCAACATGTTCAACATGGGGTATAGCCCCGAGTCGCCCCTGACGCCCAGTGAGTCGGTGCCCCCGCTGCGGTTGTTGAAGTAGATAGCCCTCTCCACTATCACGAAACCGCTCGCCTTTACCCTGGTGCTTACCTCGGACGCGGGGAGTATCTCGTCGACCGCCACCGTGAACCTGCTCCTCGGCCCCACGGTGTACTCTCGTACCGTGTTCTTCCCCCCCGGCTCCATGAACGTAAAGGTGAGCGAAACCGCGTCGTCGCCCGGGTTCTGTACCAGTATCCAGGTCTCGAACCCCCCGCCGGTGTAACCCTCGGCCAGGTACCACTCGGTATCCGGAGACGGGGTCCCGATGAAGCAGTGGCCGTCGCTCCGGTTGTTCCAGTACATGGAGCGCTCGGCCAGCACCGGCTCGGTGGAGCGCACCTTGACCGACACCTCTCCATCGGGAACAACCCCGTCCACGGCCAGCGTAAACCGGCTCCCGGGCGCGAGCGTGTAGTTCCTGACGGTGTTGGCGCCGGTACTCTCCATGAAAGTCAAGGTAACCTCGTTGGGGGTGTCGCCGGGGTTCAGGATAAGCACCCACTCCTCGAAGCTCCCCCCGGTGTAGCCCTCGGCCAGGAACCACGTGCGGGAGAGCGACGGGGCGGCGATGGAACAGGTCCCCGCCCGCATGTCGTTCAGGTACTGGGACCTCTCCACCACCACCGGCTCGGTGCTCTCGATCACGGTCGAGACGTCGCTTCCCGGCAGGACCTCGTTCACGTGGATTGTGAACCTGGACCGGGCGTCCACCGTGTACTCCCTCTTCAGGCTGCCGGAGTCCGGGGTCATGAACGTGACGTCAACCTCGGCCTCCTTTTCGCCGGGGTTCTGGATGAGGATGAACTCGTCGAAGCCGCCCACGGTACAGCCCTCGGCCAGGTACCAACTGGTCTCCGGCCGGGTCACTCCCACCGACGCGTGTCCCGCCCTGCGGCCAGACCAGTACATCGATCTCTCCACCGCTATCCTCCTGTTGGCGTGAACGTGGACGCTCACCTCGCACGCGGGAAGTACCTCGTCGACGTTCACGGTGAACCTGCTGTTCGGCGCCACGTTGACGTGCCTCTCCACCGTCTCCCCTCCCGGGAGCATGAACGTGACGTCGATCGAGGCTTCCCCGGGGTTGGGGTTCTGGATCAACACGTACTCCTCGAACTCCCCGCCGGCCTGGCTCGCGCCGGTAAACCCCTCGGCCAGGTACCAGTCGGTCGAGAGGTCCGGGATGCTGCGGTTGACCCAGATGGGCACGGCGCCCGGTCTCACCGCGTAGTCGTCGTTGTCCGGCCGGGCGTCCACCCTCGCGGTGTAGAGCCCGTCATCTACAACCTCCCCGTCGCCGTCCCTCCCGTCCCAGGAGAACGACGCCCCCCCGGCGTCCCGGTGCGATGAGCCGAAATCCCGCTCGACCTCTCCCCTTCCCCATATCGACTCCTCTACGGTGGAGGCCACCGGCAGTTCGTAGCTGATGTCCGCCCGGTCGTTGGTGCCGTCCCCGTCCGGGCTGAGAGCGTGCCCTCCCCCGCCAAGGCCCGCGAGGTCCACGGTGCGGTTCTCCTTGACTTTAGCGGGCAGGAGGTCGCGGTTGGTCACCGCCGGTTCGCTCTCCGGGGCACCAAAGGAAATCGTGGGGACCCTCTTCTCCGGGTCGGGGTTATCCCAGTCCGCGTACCGCGGCAGGGGGACCTTCAAAGGGTAGATGCCCGGCTTGTAGTAGAGGGCATCCCCGGAGAGCTCCGACACCAGCCCCGCCACCGCCTCCAGGAGGCCCAGGCTCGCCGCCCCCCTGGGGTAGTAGCTCATCAACTGTGCGTAACAGCCGTTGGTGGTCTCCACCTTGGCCGAGAAGTCGCTCCCGGGGTCGTCCCCCTCTCCCAGGAAGTCCTTAACCACCACCGTCGCGCGGGAGCGGGCGCCGATCTCGAGCTCCTGAGTGCGGGTGGTGCCGTCCCCCAGCATGTAGGTGACCTTCACGGAAGCTGTTGTGCTACCCGGGTTCTGTATGCAGATGTAGGGGTCGAAGCCGGGCCGGCAGGTCCCCTCGGCGAAGTAGAACGTGGCCCCGGGTTCGCTCGCCCCCATCACCACGTGTCCTCCGGTCACGTTTCCGTGGTAGTCGAAGTAGATGGGGCGCTCGGCTATGATGCCTGTGTCCAGGTCGGTGTTGCCCCGGGCGGCGGGAACCCCCCAGATGGGGCTCGCCGAAACCCCGCAGGCGGGGTACACCACGCCGTCCCAGTAGCCTCCCTGCAGATAGGTCCCGAAGTAGCGCTCCAGGTCCCAGTACCGGGTACACATCGCCAGCGGACCTCCGTCTCCCGGGGACGCGCCCAGGTGGCAGGCGACCTGGTCCCTCCAGAGGTTCGCGGACACCCACATCCTGGTGGGGTCGTCACTGGTATGGGTGCAGCCGTACTTCCTCAGCGTCCGGCCGGTGGCGCCCTCCACGTCCCTGCGCATCCTATCGGTGTTACCCGATGTCAGGCCCACGTTCCTCCCCGCCCCCAGGAGGTAGAGTAGCCCGTTGCCGCTGTGGATGCTGTACGCCTCCCGGCCGGCGGTCTCCACCCCGCCGTCCTGGCAGACCGCGAAGTGGTCCGACAGCCACTGGTCGTACTCCAGGGTCTGGTTGATAAGCTCCACCTGCGCCCCGCACCTCCCGGCGTAATCGGCGTCGGGCGCCTCCTGCGCGCCCGCCATCTCCCGGGCCGCTCGGTAGGCGGCCATGCATTTCACCCCAAGGTAAGTCTGGTCGCGGGACCCCTCCAGCGCGGGGGGGCCGTCGTCGAGGGTGTTCCGGGTATAGACATCGGGGAGGCCGTTGTTGTTGGTGTCGCAGTTGACAAGGAAATCCACCAGCCTGCGGACCTCAGGAAACCTCTGCTGGACATACGGCGTATCGCCGGTGCGCTGCCAGTACCTGTAGAGCAGCAGGATGAAGTTGGTGTTCTCCTCCACCGGCATCGGGTGCTCGTAGACCTGCCCGTGCGCCGTGTCCAGTATCCCGACATCGTGAGGGAGGTACTCCCCCATCTCGTTTGATTCCGTGTAGAGAAGCCACTGGTCCATGATCATCCGGAGGAGCTCGGGCCAGAGCTCGAGATAGAACCAGGCTTGGTTGTACTCGACGTCCACCGTGCCGTGTAACCTCATCCAGGTGCCCTCCCAGACACTGAACCAGTCCCGCCCGGCGTCGGAGTGGACCCACCAGGTGTTGGTGAGGTAGCTCTGGAAAGCGCAGGCCATAAGGTCCCGGACGTCCCCCAGGTAGCCGGTGTCCAAGTGGAAGTAGTCGTCGGAGGCAAACAACGAGTCGAAGAACTCCGACTTCTCCTCTATCCCGTCACCTTCCCACCTCGAGGCCGCGGCGTAGTCCGCCACGTCCCGGGCGCCCGAGAAGTGCCCGCGGTACTTGAACCGGAAGCCGCCGTCCTGGTAGTGGCGGTTCTTGACGCTCAGCACTGTGCCGGGTACGTAGCCCGCCAGGATGAAGTGCCTGGTCGCGGTTCCGCCGGGCTCGAGGCCGTCTATCGACCAGACCGCCCCCGAGTAACCCCTGGGGTAGAACGTGAACGTGGGGGACCGGGGCTCGTCGTATGTCAGGGGGTAGCCGTCGGGTGAGCGCCACCCCCATATGCTGTCGGGTGAGAAGTCGGTGAACTCCCCCTTGGTCAGGCCGCGAAAGCGGACGCCCTCTTTCTCCCCCGATGGGACCGCCAGGGCTTCCACCGCGCTTCTCGCGCCGTGCTCGTTTACAGTCTCCTCCTGGTATTGGTAGGAGGCCTCAAACGTGTAACCGGCCGTGTCCGGGCCGGAGAACCCCGCCATGCCGCACTCCTGGAACCCCTCCTTGTGAGGGCGGGCAAGGAGGACCTCCCCGGAGACCGTGCCCTCGCCGGTGTTCCTGACGGTCAGGTCAACGTAAAAGAAAGGGGCGGTGCTTAGCTTCTCGTCTCCCGGGTAGAACGGCGAGCGAAAGACGGCGGACATCTCCAGGGGTACGGCCGGGGACCGGCAATCGAACGACTGATGCGTCATCCCCTGCGCCTGCTCGATCGATTCCCAGGCCGGAAACCGGTCGGTGAACGGAAGGCACCTGATATCGGGCCCCTGCTTCAGGGCGATGACCAGCTCGGAGAGGTCGCCGGTCCAGGTGCCCAGGGGCGAGACGCGGCTTGCAAGCCGCTGCGGCAGGAGGTTCAGGCTTATACGCGAACCCAGCCTTCCCAGGATGGTTTCGAGGGTGTTCTGCCGGCCGTTGTTATAATGTCGCACCGGCGGGTCCATCCTGTGCCGGGAGGCGGTGGCGTCGATCTCCACCACGTCCCCCGAGGCATCACGGACCGTGATGGTGCTCACCGTCGCGTCCCCGGCGCACCCCGGCTCGTCGGACCTGAACACGATTCCAAGGAGGCCTCCCGGGTCCGCCGCCGCGCCCAAGCGGAACTGGCAGGCGTGGTTGGCGCCCACCTGCGCGAATACATCCAGGTGGTCGAGGACCCTGGCGTCCCCGATGTTTACGTTGAACACTCGCAGCCCGCTGGAAGGCTGGTCGTGCTCCACGAAGCTCAGCTCTACCTCGTAGGCGGCGCCGGGGACAAGGTTGGCCACCACGTAGGTGAAATGCCTGCCATGCCTCTCCCTCTGGAACTTGTACGCCTGCCTGGCCCCCCCATCGGTCCCCGCTATCTCCTGGCCGTAGAAATCGCTCGTGCGGGTGATTTCGGACCCGTTGTTCTGCTGGAGCTCGACGATGACCTGCCCGGGGCCGGAAGCGAAGGCATCACCGCACAGGAGAACGGAAACGACGACCAGCGCCGAGAAAAAGACAACGTGCCCTACCGACGTCCAGACGGGCCTCTCTCTTGGAGTTGCTTCCATCCCCTAACCATTCCCGGTGAGCTTCTGTCAGGTTGTCACACTCGAAGATACCACAGGTCGGGGACGTTTGCCGCCGGAGCGCCGGGCGCCCGCCCCGCCCCGCTGGATATCCTCCCGAGAAACCAGCATAATAATAGTTAGAGCATTCGTGTCGGACGGGCCGTGCCCGCGAGAGGCCGGGACACGTACATGACTGATGCAGGCGCGGCAGGAGAAGTAGGTCACCTGTAATTATGGAGCATTATAGAGAACGTACTAGAGAGGTATTAAGGACCTGGGGGGCGCTTACTTTTATCGTCGTGCTGGGGATGGTAGCGGCGTTCATTACTCTTTCCGACAACCCCTCGGCGGAGTTCAGGCGGGCCGCCCGGGGAGAGATCGAGCCGGACATCGAGAGCGACATCGAAAGCGAGACGCCGTACACGTCGTATCGAGAGCGCAGCGGCAGTTACAGCGGCGGCTCCGCGCCACACTCCTTCGAGCCCGACTCGAACTCGACCGCCGAACTGGATACGACCGCGCTGCCGAGTGCCCCGAGCCCCGGGGGCCCGGTTCCCGGCCCCGGCGCGGTCTTCGTGTTCAACGGGCACGGCAGGGCGCACGGCGTGGGGCTGTGCATGGACGGCGTCAAGTACAGGGCGCTGGCGGGGCACTCCTACACCGACATCATCAACTACTACTACACCGGCGTCCAGATAGGCACGGTGGATGACAACCAGCCAATCCGGGTGAAAGGAAGGGACGGCAAAGTCCGGGTGTTGCCGTTAAAGGATTATCTCCTCCGGCTGGCCGAGGAGCCCGAGTCCTACCCCTACGAGGGGCTGAGGGTCCTGTCCCTCGCGGCTAGGACCTACACGCTTTCCTGCATCGCGCGCGGCAAGCACGCGGGGGATGGGTTCGACGTCTGCTCCAGCGGCGGTTGCTGCCAGGCGTTCAACGAGAACAAGGACCTCCCCCGGTTCCCCAATCACAATAGAGCCGTCAACGAGACCGCCGGACAGATCATCACCTACAACGGCGCCCCGATAATAGCGGCCTACTGCGGCTCGTGCGGCGGCCATACCGATAACTACGAGGACGTCTGGGGCGGGACTGCCGTCCCTTACCTGCGCGGCAAGCCGGACCCGTTCTGCTCCCAGGCCCCCAACTTCACCAACACCGTGGAGATATCGGTCGCGGACCTCACCAGGAAGCTCAACGTGTCTGTCGGCACCCTCGAGCTCATCGACCTCTCGGACCGTACCCCCGGCGGACGCGTCCGCAACGCCCGCATTGTCGGCTCCTCGGGAACCAAGACCATCCCCGGCAAGGACCTCGCCAGCCTCCT
>JAHIPE010000200.1 GCA_018894655.1 Actinomycetota bacterium | reverse complement strand
TATCGCTACCTTTGATATCTCCGCGGTGGACGCCTCTTCGATGGTCAGGTGCTCGATCTCCGGGGACATCTTCATTATCTCCGTCAGCGCGATGCGGCCCTTATACCCTGTATTCCCACACCGGGTGCACCCGTTAGGCTTTGGCTTGTAGATCTCAATTGTCTCACCAGGCTCCACCGGAAAATCAAGCCTTTCCAGCGTCTCCCGGGTTGGCTCATAGAGTTGCTTGCACGTGCAAAGCCTGCGGGCCAGCCTCTGGGCAAGTATACCCACGATACCAGACGCTGTCAGGAACGGTTGAATGCCCATCTCGGTAAGGCGGGTAATCGCGCCCGGTGCGTCGTTGGTGTGGAGCGTGCTGAACACCAGGTGCCCGGTCAGGGCGGACTCGACCGCGATCTGTGCGGTCTCCAGATCGCGAATCTCGCCTATCATCATTATGTCCGGCGACGTGCGGAGTATAGACCTCAGCGCCGAGGAGAACGTCAACCCCGCCTTGGGGTTCACCTGTATCTGGTTAATCCCGGCGAGACGGTACTCCACCGGGTCCTCCACGGTGGTGATGTTCTTGGTCTCGTCGTTCAGGACGTTCAGGGTCGCGTAGAGCGTCGTGGACTTTCCGCTGCCGGTGGGGCCTGTCACCAGAATCGCCCCGTTCGGCCTGCGAAAGGCTTCCTCGTACTTCTCCAGCGTTTCCCCTTCGTAGCCCAGGTCGTCTAGCCCCAAGAGGATGCCCGACTTTTCAAGGATCCGGAGCACTATCTTCTCCCCGAAGACGGTGGGCAACACCGCAACACGGAAGTCGATAGGCTTGCCCTGGACAAGCTTCTCGTAGTGGCCGTCCTGGGGGATTCTCTTCTCGGCGATGTTCAAGTCGGACATGATCTTCACCCGTGAGGTTAGCGCCCCCAGCGTCCGTATCGGCAAGCTCTTCACGTCGTGCAGCACCCCGTCGACCCTGTACCTGATGATTACCTCTTTCTCCTGTGGATCGAAGTGGATGTCGCTCGCGCCACCGGTCACCGCCTCGCCGATGATGAAGTTCACGTACTTCACCATGGGGGCGTCGTCCACCGCCACCCCGATGGCCTCGGCAAGCTCGTCGTCCTCCATGTTGGCGCTATCGATGCCCTTGACCGCGTCAATGCCGGCTTCTTCGGTGTCGCGGTAGTACGACCGGATGGCATCCTCGATGTCGCCCTTGGTGGCAACCACCGGCCGGACCTGGTACCCCGTATACATCTTCACGTCGTCAAGGGCGAATATGTTAGTGGGGTCGGCCATGGCCACTACCAGGGTATCCCCGTCGAACTTCAAGGGGATCGCAAGGTGGCGAATTGCTATCTTCTCGTCGAGAAGGGAGACCGCGGTCAGGTCCACATGGTAGTTGTCTATATCGATGAACTCCAGGTTCAGATGATGCGCCAGTACCTCGGTGAGCTTGGCCTCGGAGACTACACCCATCTCTATGAGTGTGCGCGCCAGGGACTTGCCGGACTCCTTCTTCTTCTCCAGGGCCTCCAGCAACTGCTCCTGGCTGACCAGCCCGTCCTCAATCAGCAGGTGGGTTACCGATTTGCCTTTCTTGGTGGCCTTCGCCAAGGCGTTCTCCCGTCGATACTCGATTGACTTGCCCTACACAGCTCCCTGGGTATTTATTATCGGTTATTTGTTTACCCGGAGGGGTCAGGTGTTCTGTGCTTAATCCTGGTGGTTTAACTATTTATCTAACACCTGACCCCACTGTTCTTATTATACGACTGTTGGCCCCGGTAATTAACACCCGCGTCGCACAACCCCGGGCGACAGTTCAAACCTCGGGCCTCCTGTCTACCACGCGGATCTCTTTCACTCCACCCTCACCGCGCAGGCGTTCAACCAGCTCGTCCGGGGACAGGAACTCGATGGCGTTTGGCTTGACCTCGGTGCAAAGATGCAGGGCCACATCGATCTCGTCCCTTAGTTTATCCAGGTCGGCACCCTCCGACGGTGCTATGAAGACGTCCACCACGTCCACGTCGTAAGGGTCATCCCCGGCCTTGCTTATCTCTATCTGCCAATCGGTGACGTTGGGGTTGCTCGAAAGGACGGTGAAGAACGTCCCCTGGTCGACCAGCGTCCCCTTCAGCTTGGTGAGTGAGAACCCGTGCACTCCCCCCGGGCGTGAGATCTCGCTGCCAAGGCGGGGCACCGTCCTCCCGCAAGACGGGCAGGGCTCGTAGACTATGCCGCCTTTCACGACGTCCCCGGTGCGGAACCTGATAACGCTTGTACCCTGCCCCTCGAGGCATGTATAGACCAGTTCGCCGTCCTCGCCCTCGTCCACCGGTTCGCCGGTGGCCGGGTCGACGATCTCTATGTAGTCCATGTCGGGAAAAACGTGGTACCCGGTGTCTCCGTCCGGCACGCACTCGGAGAAGCTCTTGCGCGCCTCGGAGAAGCCGTAGGCCCCCAGGACATGAAAATCCTTCGCCCCCATCCGCTCCAGCAACTCCCCCATCTTCTTCTTCATGCCACCGGATACCCGGTCCCCCGCGACCAGCACTATCTTGATCGAGGAGAAGTCGCTTTCCTGCTCCGCCGCGGTCCGGAGCACGCGGTAGGTATAGCCAGGCACCCCCACGAGCGACGTCGCTTTCATCCCCTCTACCGAGGATATGATGCGCTGGGTCCCCAGGATCCTTCCTCCCCCGGTGTGGAGAGAAAGAACGCCTGACTTGTCCAGGCCTTTCTCCACCATCCAGAAGCCCAGGTGGGGAGCGAACGGCATCGCGTTGACCACCCTGGTCTCCTCGTGGCTTACCACGGTCCCGAAGCCCGCGAGCTCCATGATCCGCCGCCCCCCCTCGGCCATGCGCTCGACGTCATACCCGGCGTACATGATCGGCGTCGGCAGGCCGGTGCGGCCGGTGGTGAACTGCATGTGGACGGGCAGGTACTTGCGGGAAACGGACCTCCGAGCGTACTCCTCCCCCTTGAAGACGCGGTCCATCTTCAGTAACGCCAGTTGAACCCGGGGCATGTACTTCCGGATAAGCTCGTCGTCCGGCTGGAGCACGAACTCGCGGAACCGGTCAGGGTCATCGGCGTCGGGAGCGATATCCGACTTGTAGGTGAACGGCAGCTTCCTCAAGTCCTCAACGGTGCGGATGTCCTCCGGCTCGACATTGTTGTCGTCAAAGACCTTGCGGTAGAACGGGCTGTACGGGTAGAGCTCCGTCCTTACGAAACAGGACAGCTTGCGGTTGCGGTACTCGCGCTGTTCCTCGAAGGACATGTGGTCCCATCTACCTGAATATATCTCCCTTGCCATTGACTGATCCTCCCAGCATCGCTTCCACCCGGTCTCGCTACACGCCCCCATATCCTCAGCATAACATCATAAGGCACCCGGTCACCTGGGCAGCCCGTCTTGCTCCCGCGAGGCCCAGTGTCATCATTCCCCCACGCGGGCCCGGCGGTGCGTCGGGCGGGATGACAAGCCTCCGCTAGCCAGGTCCCTGGGATAGGAAGCGGGTAAACTTGATCATTCCAACCGGGTGCGCCACAAGGCCCTCTATCTTTAGCTCCCCGGAGAAAAACTTCCCGGCGAGCTCTTTTCCCTCCGGGGTGGCCATGAACTTCATCGCCTCCAGCCCCGAGCCCATCCCCGCCATTTGCATGAGGACCTCGATGTCGCACACTATCCGTATGTCGGGGGAAGGCGACACCCCCGGTTCCAGTACGATGTACCCGTCGGAGAAGGTCATGGTTATCGCCGTCTCCGGTTGCTCCCGCGGCTCGATGGCCACCGAGAGGTTGAGCCCGTTCAGCAGCTCGACCTTTGCGGGTTCCTCCAGCAGCCCTGCGATGAGGGACCGCATGATCATGCCCAGGCCACTCAAGTTCTCCTCGTCCTTGACCAGGATCCTCTCGTCGGCACCACCGGCAGGCACGCAGGGGCCGGGCTTCTGCCTCTCGGAGATGGTGTAAACCAGGTAGGCGATGCCCCCTCCTGTTACCAGCCAGCGGACCAGCCTTCTTACCCTGCTCTTCTTCCGTTTCTCCCTGGCCATCTGATCTACTCCTTCCGTTTCTCGCCGCCGACCCGCCACACACTCCGCATCTCTCCAAACCTAAGTTGAACCTCCATGGGAAACGGCACTACTCAGACGCGTCGAAAGTAATCACTAACCCGCTCTTCATGAGCGCAAGCCTGCCGCCTCGGCGGCGAGAAACCCGCTTGCCATCGCGCCCTCGGCGGTCGGGGACGACGTCCAGTCCCCCGCAAGGAGTAGGTTCTTGACCCCGCTTCCCGCCGCGGCGAGTTCGCGCACGCGCTCTGCGTATCCCGGGGAAGCCACCGGCCTGGCCAGCGGGTGCCGGTCGATACGGCTGCGCCGATGGGTGAGCCCCTCCAGCTCGTATACCCGGCCCGCATCGCCCAGGGCCAGCAGGGCCAAC